>CAZEAH010000081.1:0-9302 GCA_964510075.1 uncultured Leptospirales bacterium
CTATCGTGCTTTCCAGTTTTTTTTGGAGCGCATCGACCACCCCCCGGTTTTTCGCCACGCCGCCCGTCATCATGATAGGAGGTACCACTCCCACCCGCTTGGCCATGGCCGCCACCCTGGCGGCTATCGATTCGTGAATTCCTGCGATGATATTGTCCCGGCTTTCACCCTTCGATATCAATGAAATTACCTCCGATTCGGCGAAAACGGTGCAGAGACTGCTGATCTTCGAAGGGTTTTCAGACCTTAGCGACAGTTCCCCGAATTCGTCGAGGTCGACCTCAAGCGCGCGCGCCATGACCTCCAGAAAGCGTCCGGTACCCGCCGCGCACTTGTCGTTCATGGCGAAATCCTTCACTCTGCCCTTTTCGTCCACGGCAATGGTCTTGCTGTCCTGACCGCCGATGTCGATTATCGAACGGATATGCGGGTTGAGATAATGGGCACCGGCAGCGTGACAGGTTATTTCCGTGATCGCCGAGTCGGCGAAGCGGACGCTGTTGCGGCCGTACCCGGTCGCGACGATCCTTTCGACCTGCTCCCGGCGTATACCAAGCTCCGCGAGAAGCTCTTCCATCACCCTGTTCCCCGCGCTTTCGGCATTGTAACCGGTGAATATGACCCGCGTGCCCAGAATGCTTCCATCCTTTACGACTGCCGCTTTAGTGGTGATCGATCCAATATCCATTCCAACAGTCAGCATCACCCTGGCTCCCTCGATCAGTTGTTAAGATGAGCGTTAAAAAACGCCATCATGTCGCCGGTTAGGCTCCGCCACAGCTTCCATTCGTGGGACTGGTTGCGCGCTTCCCGGTAGTCGACATAGTATCCTGCGCCCTTTTTTTTGTGAAGTAGATTGAAACGTATTCCGAGCAGGCGGGACTGTTCAATCGGTACGGTCGTGTGCTTGTGCCCGTGCGCGAGGAAAACCGGGGTCTTCTCGAGATTGACCGCGAGCTCCAGAATGTTGTCGTCATGAAGCCAGCGATCCCTGAAATCGGAAAATCGCCCGTAAACCGCCGAGAGCGTCCGGTTTTGCGTGAGCGCCATCACGTCATAGAAGCCCGACAATCCCGCGGCGGCCCCGAACATGTCCGGATACGACGCGGCGACGAGCAGCGCCCCTCTGGCACCCGTACACGTGCCCGCAATTCCGGTCGATGTCCTGGTGCGGGCCACGCCGTACTCCTGCCGCAGAAAAGGGATGAGGACCGTCGCTATCCATCTGCCGCCCGGAATCAGTCCCCATTTCGCCTGAGTTTCGGGATAATAGGCCGTCTCATACAGTGTGACCCCCATGGATGGACACACAAGTACAAGGCCGTGTTCATCGGCGTAGCGCCGGACCTCCGTGTTCGTGCCCCAGTCCCTTAAAGAGCCCCTGTAGTCGTGCAGGAGAATGATGGTGCGGCCTTTCCGCGCGGCGTACCGTTCGGGGAAATAGGCCCGCACTTCGACCGACCTTGCCGCTCCTTCGACAGCGAAGGGGACCTCGAGTTCGATCCACTGTCCCGCCGGTGCGGTGCGCAGGCTACGGGCCGTTCCTGTTGCGCATGCGAGCCCGGGGAACAGCGAAAGTACTGCCGCCATTCTGAGAAACGCATTCATCGTTTTCCTTCCGGTTGTCCGGCGTTCATCCCAACAGGGGCGAAGTCTACAGGCGCGGCGCCAATCCGTCAACAGCAATAATCGACGGCAGGCGCTTCAAAGATAACCGGCCTCTTTCATGCTGAGGTACGATGACTGCCCTATGATGACATGGTCGAGAAGTTCGATGCCGATTATTGCTCCGGCCTCCCGTATTCTCCTTGTCGCGGCGATGTCTTCCCGCGAGGGCACCAGCACTCCTGAGGGGTGGTTGTGAGCAACGATGATCGACGCGCCCGCCTCGCGGATGGCCTCCCGGTAAATCTCGCGAGGATGTATGAGCGCCTCCGAGACCGTACCGACCGAAACGGTGCTTTTTTTTAGGATGCTGTTTTTATTGTTAAGAATGAAGACCCTGAACTCCTCGCGTCGGAGCGCCGCCATCTCGGGCTGAAGCAATCTCCACACCCTTTCGGGCGAGTCCAGTACCTGGGACGCATTCTGCGCGGAAAGAAGCCTTTTCCCCAGCTCGAAAGCGGCCTGAACCCGGATGGCCTTCTTTATTCCCAGACCGTGGCGCAGCGCCATTTCCCTGAGTCCGGCGCCATGAATGCCCTGCAGCCCGCCGAACTGCTTCACGATGCTCGAAGCGAGCTCGAGCACGTCGACCATGCGCGTTCCCGTTCCCAGAATTACGGCGAGAAGCTCCGTATCCGACAGGTCCTGTACGCTTTCGCCGGCGATACACTTCTGCACGGGGAGAAGATCACGTATGTCTTTGAGTTTAGCGTTCATACAACAGATACGTTTGAGAAGGCGGGGATGGTAACACTTTTTTGTCTGAAAGGCGGTTTTTTCTATAAATCATTACAGCATGCCACCGGATGGGCTCTAAAATGTTATTTACTAATATCGTACAGGGCGTTAATCTGGTGTACGGGTAGTACCAATCCTCTCCCGTCATATCGCGGCGGGAGTTATTCATGATCTGTGGAGAAGAAGATGCTTGAAATCAAAGACCTCGGAAACGGCCTCTTCGTGGCGAAGGTTACCATGAACGAAGTCCTTACGCTCGATGTCCCCGAACTGAAGGAGAAGCTTCAGCATGAAATACTGAACAGGGGAATTAAAAAGCTGGTGCTTGACCTTTCCGACGTTAAATTGATAACCAGCTCGGGCATCGGCATTTTCCTCAATATTAATCAGAGCCTTAAAAACGCGCTGCGGCTTGCGGCCCCACAGTCCGAGGTGGAAAAGGTCCTCGAGCTCACCAAGGTCTCGTCGGTCATAAAAATATTCAGCACGGTAGACGCCGCGGTAAAAAGTTTATAAATTTTTTAAGATTTTTTTGACTTTCACGCCGGATATCTGTACAGTATATACACGAAGAGGACGTGGGATATCACATCGCAGTGTTTTCTTCTAAGACACCTCGGGTGTCAAAAATTCGGTACGCACGTGTACCATTGATCTAATCGATCAAACAAGGGAAACGGGGAGCACTCCAAAAGGATTGCTCCCCTTTCTTTTTATTGTTTCCACCTCCAAAGACAGGTTCAATTAAAGAAAGGATTCAACCGCTTTTCGGTCCCGATATCTGTGGACGGACCGTGTCCACACAGTACTTTTACGGAATCGGGAAGAGTGAAAAGCCTGCTTCGTATGGATTCAATGAGCTCGCCATAGTTTCCACCGGGAAGATCGGTCCGCCCGATCGAGAAATTGAACAGTGCGTCTCCCGTGAATACCGTATCGCCGGCCAGAAAGGACAGCGACCCTTTCGAATGGCCGGGAGTGTGGAGCACTTCGAGGGCGATCCCCGCAACTGTCACTGTTCCCGAATCGGGCAGAGGTACGTCGATAGCGACGGGCCCGGGGTCGGCGACGCCGAACATCCGCGCCTGCGCACTTACCGACGCAAGCATGTCCTCGTCTTGAGGGTTCAGATACAGGGGGACCTTGAACCGTTTTTTAACAAGGTTGACGCCGGCGACATGGTCGATATGACCGTGTGTGTTGACAATGGCCTCCAGGCGCACACCATCACGCTCAATACGATCCAGGAGCGGAATTATATCACTGCCCGGATCGAGAATGAAAGCTTTAGATGTTTCTTCGTTGACTACGAGGTAGGTGTTGACTATGAAAGGGCCGTTTTCAAAGGTGCTTATCCTCATGCGGGCATGTCCTCCAGTACTTTTGGCAGTGCCTCTAAAAAAGCCTGCTGTCAAATAAAAATCGATTGCCTTGTGCGTATCCAGCGTGATGCTTTAACGGATGGAAGCGCGCGCCCTTATCCCCGTCGCCGTTACACCCCGCTCGTCTCGAAGCGCAATCACCCGTGACGAAGAAGGCCGCGTACGGGTCTATCTTAATTCCCCGCCCGCAGATGGACGTGCAAACGAAGAACTTGTGCGTCTCTTCTCGCGCGTGCTCGGTATTGCGAAATCCAGAATAAGCATAGAAAAAGGGGGGCGGGGGCTCAACAAGCTCTTATCGATCGAGGGGATGACGAAGGATCAGGTGTTGGACCGCATCTGAACACGAATTCCGTCATTTGACATATGGTGCGCGTCGGATTCTTTTATACTACCGGTGCCGTTATATGTCATTTCATCATCGTCCTTTTGGGGAGGCTGCGCTGCCGGGCTGCGCTGGCGTACCCTTTCAAACAAATTGCCACACCGCACGGAAACGCCAAGCGTCGGGAAAGATCTTTATAGGTTCGCCGCAGGGATTAAAAATATTTCGACGATAATTTTTAACTCGTTGGGATGATAATAAGGCCGGACAGGTGCGTCGGCCGACACGACGTTTTTCCGACCTGCAGAGGTGTTTTATCGTAAACCGTCGAACGGATGGAAATGCATAGAAGACTTCCTCGAGGGCTATTTGTTGCCGTTGCTGATGGCTTTTAGCCGGGGAGTCGATAAACGGCCGTGCGCCCGTGGGCCCGATGTCTCTGATCTATACGCTAGAAAAGGTCCTCCAATTCCTTTAGAACGCCGCCCTCGGTGGAGACATTCTTTTTTTCTCCCGCCTCGGGGAGTTCGTCCTCCCGCAATTCCTCCTCGGCGGCCTGCGATGTCATTTTCCGCATTTCCTCTTCGTTGAGATCCTCCTCGCCATATAAATCGCCGCCGGTGCTCAGGCGAAATTCGAACGCGGAGGCATAATAATACGCGGCAAGGACCGCCTCGTACACCTTCTTGCCGTTCATCTTCTTGCTGCCCTCGATCGCCGACTCGAATCCCAGGACGTCCTGAGGATTGTCGATGATACGCTGTTCGCCGTTCATATCGACGATGAGCGTGGACAGCTCCGCGAGCACCCTCTCCATGAACGCGCGCACGGTCATTCGTACGTGCTTGCCCACCGAGGCCTTTTTCTTTTCGAGCCCTGTCAGCCTGTTTGAGTAATCGATGTACTGGGCGCTCGAGGTGGGTTTCTCGTTGCGCGCTTTTTCATACGCCTCGATCGCGTCAGCATAGTCCTTAAATACGTTCATGCAGCGACGCAGATCGTTATACAGGTCCGAGAGCCTTATCCTGTAGTCAACCTTGCCCTGACTGGTAAACTGTACGTTGTATTTGATCTTATTTGTTGTGAGGATGAAAGAGTACTCCTCGTCGAACTCCCTGAAGAGTATATGGGCCAGAAGAATCCTGTCGTTGTCGCGCACGTACCTGAAGACCCCGGTCTTGTCGTATGTCGAACGGAGTTTCTTCACGTCGAGGGCGTTCATAATGGCAAGTCCCTTGCGCACCGCCTCGGGGATCTGATCCTCGGTCCGGACTTCGCCATCACCCTTCTCCGCGTCGGACTCGTCCTCCTGCCGGCGCGCGTCCGATCGCTTTCCGCGCGTGCGTTTCCCGGGAACCTCCGTGTCCGATATCTGCAGAATAGTCGCTATCATCGGGTCCTTCATCATATACAGCTCGCCGAGATAATTGCAGAACAGCCAGTACAGCACCATATACTGTCTGTTGAACACGACCGCGACATCGTGCCGTATTTTTTTCCGTTTCATGGCATAGAGCGATGGCTTGCCCTTCTCAAGGCGCATCTGAATTTCGATCGCCCGGTCGAAGGCGAGCAGAAGGAACTCCTTGTAGGGAAACAGTACGTAGAGCTTTTTAAAAAGTCGGGTTAGGGGTTCGCGAAGTTCGGATGCCTTCTGGTCGATGTGGGGGAAATTTACGTGGTGTTCGACGATCTGGTTTATCAATCCACGGTCGAACACTTCGGACGACATCTCAATAAGCTCGTAATAGAGAGGATTCAGCCGATCGAGCTCCTCCACGATCGCTCCGCCGATCCTGTGACTTTGCTTGAAGATGTCAAGATACACGAGCTGCAACTCGAGCAGCGCCGACTTCAAATCGGAGTTGAATCGCTCGAGAAATTTCCTGGAAATAACCTCGCCGTACAAGTCGGTGACTCCCAGCGTGAAGAGCCGGAAGCGGATCTGCCAGCGATTAAAAAAACGTGCGATGGAAGCGAGGAATCCCTTCGTCGGAACGGGGATAGACGTCGACGCGGCGGATATCTTGGCGGCCGATCGAGAGGGCTGCGGGGTACGGGGTACGGCTCTCCGCTCCCCCTCCTTGAGTCTCTGCGAGTGGGTATCGATCCGGTTTCTGAACTGCTGCTGTTTTTCCCGATCGAAATCGGCGAGAGGACGCTGTCTTTTGTCCTTTACGACCTGACCGCCCGCCTCAACAAACTTATTGAAAAGTTGTTTTTTCTCGCGTTCATTCAGGTGCTCGGCGCCGATATTCTTTCGTGTTTTGTCTATTCGCTCAGTACTCATTCCCAACTGCCCGTTTCACCGGGATCGTTCAGCTTGCCTTCCGTTGCGATCCACCGCACCGTTAGCCCGCGTATAATACTCCATTATGAATCTCCGGCTGTCAATTACTAATAGTATCGGCCTCCGCCCCGACGTCTCAAACCATCCCTGCCGGCCAAATCCGAGTAATTCAAATATACCGCTACATCGGGTTCCCCGGCACCCTTAAGCATGTTTTTACACACAAAATCGTTAAAATCCCTCCAATATAAGGGCTCCGTATTCCGTCCACCTCTCATTGAATTTCGGTCATATTTCAGTTGAAGTCGGGCCGGTCACCGGCTATGCTTGCCGCACCGGAAGCGCTGGTTATCAGATGGAGGAATATGAGCAAGATTTACAGTTTTACCCTCAGTTCGTCCTTTCGGGAAGAGCTCATCGACATTACCGGAGAGGTCCGACGTTTTATCGTGACAAGCGGCGTGACCGAAGGCGTCTGCTTCGCCTATACGCCGCATACAACGGCCGCGCTCACAATTAACGAAAACGCGGATCCAACCGTTCGCGGGGACATAATAAAGGGCCTTGCCGCGCTGAATCTCGAGCGCGTTTCATTCTCCCACCCCGAAGGCAACTCTCCCGCCCATATTAAATCGACCCTCGTCGGATGCTCCCTGTTCGTTCTGGTTGAAAAGGGAGCCCCGGTGCTGGGTACATGGCAGGGAATATATTTCTGCGAATTTGACGGCCCGCGAACGCGAAAGGTAATGCTGAGGATCGGCTGAGCCGATACGGCCCGTTAAAAAATGCTTGCCACTGTTGCATTACGGGTCCGAGATTGACGAAGGAACCCGCTTCGCGGAGCGGAGCCATACATTATCAGGCAGGTACACACAATGGACTATTTCAAGGGAACCGGCGACTATGTGCTCTCCCCGGAGCTTAAGGATAATGTCAATGTATCGATCGCGCTGGGAAGGCCTCTTCTGGTGAAAGGCGAACCGGGAACGGGTAAGACGCTTCTCGCGCACTCGATAGCGCAGGGCGTCGGCAAGAAACTGTACATATGGAACATCAAGTCCACCACAAAGGCGCGCGAGGGCCTGTACGTATATGACACGGTGCAGCGCCTGAATGACGCCCGTTTCGGCGACAGGGACATTTCGGACATAAAGCAGTACATCAAACTCGGCAAGCTCGGAGAATCTTTCGCGTCCGACGAGCAGGTGGTGCTGCTCATCGACGAGATCGACAAGGCCGACATCGAATTTCCGAACGACCTGCTCAACGAGCTCGACGAGATGAGCTTTTACATTCCCGAAACCGGCGAGACGATCAAGGCGAAGCACCGGCCCATCGTTATCATCACATCGAACAGCGAAAAGGAGCTCCCGGACCCGTTCCTGCGCAGGTGCGTTTTCCATTATATAGAGTTCCCGTCGGAATCGCTGATGGAGGAGATCGTTTATGTGCATTTCCCCGATATAGAGAAAAAACTCCTTCGTGAATGCCTCAAGAAGTTCTACTGGATCCGCCAGTTCGACATGCTCCGCAAGAAGCCTTCCACAAGCGAGCTTATCGACTGGATACAGGCCCTCATGGCCGGCGGCATTTCGCCCTCGAAGGTCGAAAAAGAACTGCCTTTCCTCGGCACCCTGCTGAAGAAAAAGGAAGACACCGATCTGGTCGCCCAGTCGGCTACGGGGCACCACGGCTTCAACACCAGCATACGGACGCGCAATGTTTATTAACTTTTTCTTCAACCTCAAGGCGCACGGGGTCCCGGTGTCCCTTCACGAATGGATTACTCTGCACCATGCGCTCGCGCGGAACCTCAACGACTGCAGCCTTACACGGTTCTACCACGTCGCGCGGTCCATCCTGGTCAAGAACGAGATCTTCTTCGACCGCTACGACCTGGCGTTTCTCGATACGTTCAAAGACATCGAGACAACCGACGAGATGCTGGAAAAAATCATTGAGGGGCTAAAAAAAGTAAAGGAACTCAAGCTGAGCGAGGAGGAGAAGCGCCAGATCGAGGAACTCGATCTCGATGAGGTGCTGCGCAATTTCGAGGAGCAGCTCCGCCAGGGGCATTTTAAGGACCATGTTGGAGGCAACCGCGCCATAGGCACGGGCGGCCGTTCGACACAGGGAGCCTGGGGATACAACCCCGCCGGAGTGCGCATCGGGCAGGGCGAATCGCGCCACAAGCGCGCCGTCCAGATTGCGGAAAAACGGAGCTTTCGGAACTATTCCAGCTCGATCACCCTCGACACGCGCCAGATGAAAGTGGCCCTCGCTCACCTCAGGGCGCTCCTCCCGATCGGACCGGAGGAAAAGCTCAATCTCGAAGCGACGATCGACGCGACCAGCAAAAACGCCGGAGAGATCGAGCTCATCTGGGAGAACAGGGAAAAAAAGGCCGCCAAGGTAATTCTTATGATGGACGTGGGCGGTTCGATGACACCGTACGCGCGCTTGGTCGAGCGCCTGTTCTCCGCGGCTTCGTCGCAGATAAGCCGGTTCAAGCACTTCTATTTCCACAACTGCGTGTACCAGGATCTATGGACCGATATCGAGCGTCGCGATTCGGTGAGCACGGCCGAATTCCTAAAGAGCGAGGACTCCGACTATAAGCTCATAATGGTGGGCGACGCCGAGATGGCACCGTCCGAACTCACCTGGGTCAACGGCGCCGTTGATTACTGGTATCATAACGACGTTCCGGGACTCGTATGGCTGCAGCGCATTCGCGAAAAGTTTCGCGACTCGATATGGCTCACTCCCGTTCAGAAACGGGCGTGGGGGTATGTACAGACGACCCGTATGATTGCCGAAGTCTTTCCCATGTTTGAGCTCACGCTTGACGGTCTCGACGAAGGGGTAAAATTCCTCATGCAGGGAAAGGGAAGGCTCAATG
>CAZEAH010000082.1:0-9299 GCA_964510075.1 uncultured Leptospirales bacterium
GAAGTGGAGGGGATCGCGTTTTCGAGCGTGGTCCCGGAGCTCAACCGGGCATATCACGAAATGGCCGTCCGGTATTTCGGCCGCGAGGCATTCGAGATCGGTTGCGATTCCCGCCTGAGCATCAAGATCCGCTACGACGATCCCTCGCGCCTCGGAGTGGACCGGATAGTCAACGCGGAGGCGGCGTTCCACGAGTACGCCAGGGACTGCGTCATCGTCGACATAGGGACCGCGATAACATTCTGCGTTCTGCATGCCGACGGCCTTTACGACGGCGGCATGATAGGCCCGGGCATAGGGGTTACTATCGACGCGCTCGCCTCGGCGGCATCGCAATTGCCGTCGGTCCCCTTCGAACGACCCGAACACCTGGTGGCCAGGAACACCGTGGACGCGTTGAAATCAGGCTTTTTCTACGGCTGGCTCTCTCTCATCGAGGGAATGGTCGAAAGGATCGGAGCCGAATACGGCAAGAGCTTTTCGGTTATACTGACGGGGGGATATTCGGGGACCGTGCTCGGCCCAGCCCTGAAAGGGGAGGTGCTGATCGATCCAATGCTCACAATGAAGGGAATCCGCCGTATCTACGAACTGAACGCCGTGCCCCGCTGACAATCCCTCATCACCCCTCCGGCTAAATCCGCCGAAAGACCCATTCGGCCGGAGTTCCGGCCGGCCCGGATTCTCTGGAGAGGAAGTGAACGGGCGGAGCGGCAGGCGGATACTCAGTCAACACTACCTTGATTTATTTTAGTTATATTAATATAGTATAATTAAGATGAAACTTGAAGCCCGGCCGGTCGGCGGGATGGTTATCCACAAACTTATCCACATTATCCACAATCTCTTCCGCGAAAATTATTAATTTACTAAATTAATTTCAAAGAAATTAATTGAAGGTCGATGAACGCGGTTCATTTTGCGATAAACCGAAAGAAATTAACTCTCGTACGCGTAATTACTGGAAAAATCAGACATTTCAGGGCAATACCTTTTTTGAAAATTGTTACAATGTAATATTTACGCACGCAACGGACGGAGAGGATGGCATCCTGACGAAATTGGAAAAATGTAAAATTGTTGTTAATTGTTGATAAGTGTCTCTGCCCGTTCACCCTGAATGCCGGGGTCGAATTGTTATTCGCGGATGTCCGATCATTTCGTATTTTTTATAATAAAAATTTAGGCATTCATAATCTTTAATATCGGCGGAATATATGCATGACGCGGGATTGATTCCCGAGGCGAGGGTGAGCGGGGCAAAAAATCCGGAGGCGCCTGTAAAATACTTGCAAATTGGGGTTTATGGGATACACATTGCCGAGCGTCCGGGTCGTCCCGTGCCGTTTTTTATTTGTAACGACAATAACAACAACACTCCCTGTGGTGAGGGCATACGCCCGGCAAAGCTATGAGCAATTACGAACGCTATTCCCGCTTTATCGTCAGATCGGTCGACCACATTTTTAAAAACTTCCTGAACGACCATACAATAGAGGAGGTGTACGAGTCGCAGTCCACGGAGGTGGACCGCAAGGTCGCCATCGAGATTGAGGGGACCATCTCGGGCGAGCTGGTCATCAACCTGCCGCAGAAAACCCTGGGACTCATCACCAGGAGGATGGTGCAGAACGACAATCCACGCACACTTAAAAAGTATTACGATGACGTGGCCGGCGAGCTCGCCAATCTGATTTCGGGCACTTTCGCAAACCAGATGCAGTTTCTCAACCACGAGATCAGACTCTCCCCTCCGGAGGTGGAGGAAGATCCCATCGCCCTCAAGACCTTTTATGAAAACATCAACCTCTCGTTTAAATCCTCCTTCGGCGGCTTCGACATTGATCTCTACTATAAAGAAAACAAATAGCGTGACAGAGAAGCCGGGCGATGCTCCACGCATTTGACACCGTCATCATTCTCCTGTATTTTGCCGTCAGCCTCGTAATATGCCTGTATTATTCACGACGCGCGGGGCGAAGCACCGAGGAGTTCTTTCTGTCGGGACGACGGCTGCCCTGGTGGATCGCCGGCACGGCGATGGTCGCCACGACCTTCGCCGCGGACACGCCCCTGGCGGTGACGGAACTGGTGGCCGGCAGGGGGATCGCCGGCAACTGGCTCTGGTGGAACATGGTGGCGGGGAGCGTGCTTACCGTTTTTTTCTTCGCGAAGCTCTGGCGACGCGCGGGTATAATGACCGATGTCGAATTTATAGAAATGCGCTATTCGGGGGCACCCGCGGCGTTTTTACGCGGGTTCAAGGCGGTGTATCTGGGCGTCTTCATGAACTGCGTCATAATGGGTTGGGTTAATGTCGCGCTTGCGGAAATACTCAGCGTGATATTCACCGTGGACCGGGCATATATACTCTATGCGGTCATGGCCTGCATGCTTCTTGTGGGCCTCTATTCGGCGGTCGCTGGGCAATGGGGGGTCGCCGTTACCGACTTCTTCCAGTTCATTATCGCCATGACCGGTTGTATCGTGCTCGCGGTCAGGGTTCTGGGGCTTCCCGCGGTGGGCGGTGTTGCGGGGCTTAAGGCCGCGCTTCCTCCGCAGATGTTCTCCTTTTTCCCGGGGGTCGGTTCCGCCGGGAGCTATGCCGCGCAGGGGGCCATGGCGGTGTCGTTCGGCGCGTTTCTGGCGCACATGGCGGTTCAGTGGTGGGCCTCGTGGTATCCCGGCGCGGAGCCCGGCGGAGGAGGGTATGTCGCGCAGAAGATGATGGCGGCACGCGACGAGCGCCATTCGCTCCTGGCGACCCTGTGGTTCAGCATAGCGCACTACGCGCTGCGCCCGTGGCCGTGGATCATCGTCGCCCTGGCGAGCCTGGTGCTCTACCCGGACCTGCCGGCGGAGGAGAAAAAAACCGGTTTTATACTCGCGATGAAGGACTGCCTTCCCCCCGGTCTTCTCGGCCTTGTGGTCGCGGCCTTCCTGGCGGCCTACATGTCGACCATATCAACACACCTTAACTGGGGAAGTTCCTATCTCATCAACGACCTGTACCGGCGGTTCATCGTCCGCGGCGCCGGCGAGCGGCATTACGTGGTGGTCTCGCGCCTGACCACTCTGGCGCTGGTGGTGATCTCGAGCCTGCTGATACTTGTGATTACGTCGATCTCGGGCGCATGGGCCTTCATCATCGAGTGCGGGGCGGGCCTCGGCCTTGTGCTTATACTCCGCTGGTACTGGTGGCGCGTTAACGCATGGTCGGAGATCGTTGCGATGGTCGCGCCGTTCGCCGGTTTCGCGCTCGCGCGTTTTGCCTTCGAAATGGCCTTCCCGGAGAGCCTCTTCTTCATCGTCGGGCTCACCAGCGCCGTATGGCTTGCGGCTACATTCTTCACCCCGCCGACCGATCCGCGGACCCTCGCCGCATTCTATCGCAGGGTGTATCCCGGCGGGCCGGGCTGGCGGCGGATCCGGGACGCTGAAGGCATACAGGCCGGCGGCGAATCACTCGCGGGCCTTGCCGTGAACTGGCTGATAGGGGTACTCCTCGTGTATATCGCCCTCTTCGCGATAGGGAATCTCATCTTCGGCGATTACGGCGCCGGCATGCCCCTGGCGGGAGCCGCCGTATGTCTTTTCGCGCTTATCGCCTGGCGTTTGCGCAACGGTTCACCCCGTACAGAATGACGTTTATCATCTTATCGCTTCGGATTGCAGGGAAATGGAAAATCACGACATCAATTTTAACCAGGGATTCACGCGGTGTTATACGACCTTTGCCGGTCCGCTCGAATCCTATCTTCTCAGGATCGTACGGGACAAGGATACTGCCCGGGAACTCGTGCACGACGTTTTTCTTCGCATTTATGAACGTCGAATCGTGCTCGATGTCGAGAACGAAACGACCAGGTTTTATCTCTACAAGATGGCGAAAAACATGGCTTTCGATCTACTTCGGAAAAAAAGGAGGCAGGATGCCTGTTTTGATGATATAGTTCTTCAAGAGGTCTGCATCAATGACCAGTTCTACCGCGACGTTGAAAGCGTGTATATCGAAGGAGAGGTGATCTCGACCCTCAGGGACACCATCCGCGAACTCCCGGATAGAAGCCGGGAGGTCATCACCCTGAGGGGTATCGAGGAGATGAACCTGACGGAAGTCGTCCGCGAAACCAGCCTGTCCAAATATCATGTGGCAAGGATAGAGAAAGAAGCCCTGAGTGTGCTGCGCGCGAAGCTTGAAAAGCTGATCGGCGGCTGGAGGGTTGCGGTCAGGCGTCCTCTTACACGGGAGTGGAAAACATAATGGTTCGAAAAGCTTCAATGGTTTCGGTTGAGGAAGCCAGGGACACAATCCTCGCACACACTCCTTCTCTTCCTTCCGAGAGGGTGCCGCTGTTCGAGGCGCCCGGAAGGGTCCTTTCCCGCGATATCGTATCGCACGTGGACATTCCCGCGGTCGACAATTCGGCGATGGACGGGTACGCGATCGTGGCGTCCGACACCGCGGGGGCTGCCGATGAGCGGCCGGCACGACTCCCGGTCTGCGGCGAGATCAGGGCCGGCCTGATGGGCCCGCTTCCCGATGTCGTCGCCGGCCGCACGGTGCGCATTATGACGGGCGCCCCCGTGCCTCACGGCGCCGATTCTGTGGTTCAATTCGAGGACACGGCCGAGGAGGGAGATCACGTACTTGTGTTTCGCGAGGTCCGGCGAGGCGAAAACATTCGTCGTGCCGGTGAAGACGTTAGGAGCGGAGCCGTCGTGCTTACACGGGGGACGCGCATCGGTTCGGCCGAAACGGGCCTCCTGGCCTCTCTGAACAGCACCTTCGTGCCGGTATCACGCCGGCCCGGGGTCGCCATACTCTCCACCGGGGATGAGATCGTCGATCTGGGCGCCGAGCTTAAGAGCGGCCAGATCCGGAACAGCAACGCCTATACGCTGTACTCCGAGGTCATTAAATATGGCGGAATTCCCCGCTATCTGGGGATAGCTCCCGATACACGAGAGGCGACAGTAACGATTCTCGGTGAAGCGCTGGAGTACGATATGGTGCTTACCACCGGCGGGGTTTCCATGGGCCGCTACGATTTTGTTGCGGAGGCGCTTGGCGAGCTCGGGGTGGAGATAATGATCGAGACGATTCGCATGAAACCCGGCAAGCCCTGCGTTTTCGGGATGCGCGGCAAGACGCTTTTCTTCGGTCTTCCCGGGAATCCAGTTTCGACAATGGTCTCGTTCCTTCAATTCGTCCGCCCGGCGATTTTGCGCATGATGGGCGCGCGCCGCATCGACAAGCCGCTGGTGCGCGCGACACTGACTGAGGACATAAAAAAGAAGACGGGGCGTACGCATTTTATCCGCGGGGTTTTCCGCGTGAATGAGGGCCGCCTCAGCGTATCGACCACTGGTCCGCAGGGGTCCGGTATCCTCAGCTCGATGACCGAGGCCAACTGCCTCATCATCATCCCCGAGGAGGTGGGCGCCGTTCGGGCCGGGGAAACGGTGTTCGTCCAGCTAATAGAACACGAGGAGATCTGACCGTGCCGGCCCGGTGCATTCTCCTATATTCGGGGGGGCTCGACAGCCTGCTGGCCGGAAGGCTGCTTTTAGAGCAGGGCGTAGAGGTGAAAGGAATCATGTTCGTGCTCCCGTTTGTCGCACCCGACTACTGTCCCGAACAGAGCGCCCAGGCGCGTTTCGCGCGTGACAACGCCATCCCCCTGCGCTTCTTCCGCTGCGGGCGGGAATACATGGAAATGGTCAAGAACCCCCCGCACGGATACGGAAAGAGGAGCAATCCCTGCATCGATTGTAAGATTTATTTTCTGAGAAAAGCGGGGGACCTTTTAGAGTCCGAGGGGGCTTCTTTCGTCGCCACCGGAGAGGTCGTCGGTCAGCGCCCGATGTCCCAGATGAAACATATGCTCCGGCACATCGAGAACGAGTCCGGCCTCAAGGGGCGGCTTCTCAGGCCCCTCTCTGCGAAGCTCCTGCCTCCGACCATACCGGAGCGCGAGGGGCTGGTGGATCGCGAGCGTCTGATGGGCATAAGCGGCCGAGGCCGGTCGAACCAGATCGAGCTGGCGCGGAGGATGGGAATTTCCGAGTACGCCTCTCCGGCCGGAGGATGTCTTTTCACCGATGTGCAGATAGCGCGCAGGGTGAGCGACCTGCTGGGCCGCGTCCCCGATTTCGACATGACCGACGTGTACCTTCTGTCGCTGGGGAGGCATTTCCGCGCGAGGGAGGACCTCAAGTTCATAGTGGGCAGAAACGAGGCAGAGAACGCCGAGCTGGAAAAGTATGCCTCCGGCGCGGACGCGCTGCTCGTGCCGGAATTCAAGGGCCCGGTGGTTTTCGCGCGCGGTGCGGTAGGGGATGATGACGTCCGTCTTCTTTCCTCGGTCGCCGCCCGTTACGGAAGGCCCTCGGGGCCGGACGATCGGCTGGCGCTGTTCAAAAAGGGACTCCGCGATCGCCAGGTCCCGGCGGGTGAGCCGGCGGAGGACGACGCGATAAAAGGGCTAATGATATGACCGTTTGGGCCGGTGTTGATGAAAAGGCGGGCGCATACCGGATGCCCGGAAGGTCGGGTGGAGAGCGGGGTTTCCAATGAGGAAAAAGGTGGTGTCGTTTCTGGCGTCGGGCAGGGGCTCCAATTTCAGGTCGGTGATGGAGAGAATAAAAGACGGCTATATACCGGCGAAACCGGGAATTCTGATCTGTGACAAAAAGGACGCGGGGGCCTTTGCGATAGCGGATGATTTCGGTATGAAATCGTATTTTGTCGATCCGAAAGCATGCGCGGACCGGAAATCGCATGAGGAGATTGTGGTTCGGCTCTTGCGGGAGCACGGGACCGACCTTGTCGTCGCGGCCGGTTATATGAGGATACTTACGCCGTACATCATCCGGGAATTTAAGAACGCGATTATCAACGTTCATCCGGCGCTTCTCCCGGCCTTCCCGGGGGTGCACGCGCAGAAACAGGCCTTCGAGTACGGAGTAAAGGTGAGCGGGTGCACCACTCATTTTATCGACGAGGGTGTGGATACCGGCCCCATTATCCTCCAGGCCGCGGTGCCCGTTCTCCCGGACGACACCCCGGACACCCTTGCCGCTCGTATACTTCGCGAGGAGCACATCATTCTCCCGGAATCGGTGCGGCTCTTTTGCGAGGGGCGGTTGTCGGTGCGCGGGAGAAAGGTGATGATACGGCTATAAAATATTCTTGCTACGGGCGGGGGACGGGTGACATACTAGGTGCCTGTCGAACATCTCGCGTTTGGAGGGGTGTGGAATGCTGTACCTTTTGATAGTATTTATCGTCTTCGTGCTTTTTCTCCTTTCGGTCGGCTACTATGTAACGCTCATATCGAGCAAGGAAGTCTATACCAGGGAGGAGATCGCGAGCGTTCTCCCATATATAACCGGCTCCCTCGGCAAGCTGGCCGACAGGTACTCAACCGGGGGATTCCTCATCGTGTTTCTGGCGTCGGCGCTTTTCGGTATCGCGTTTCCGTTTATTGCCAATAACCTCTTCTTCAATTCGTGCGCGATTTTCGCGATTCTCTATCTGGTGTTGCCCATCGTCCGCGAGCGGTTCGCCAGCGCCCGCGTTGACGCCAGCGAGTACTACCGCGATGATGTCGCCAATTTCATCGCCCGGTACGCGGGGCTCATAATCGTCGGTTTCGGTTCCGGCAACGGCGCGGCCCTTATGTATGTATGGGCGACGACCAAGGAGCTCGTTTTCCTCTGGCTGCTGCTCAATCTCGTCATATTGTGCGTACTTCTGGAATTGGCGCTGCTCAAGGAGGTCGGGGAGGAATGACGGCCGCGGTGCGGGAAAATGTGCCTGTATGGTGAACATATATCGACATAATGTACATTTTTAAAAAATGCCAGGTCGGACAAAAATGTGGGTTTTTCTATTGACTTTGGCCTGTAACGCTATTAATTTTAGGGGCAATGAACGCCGCACGGGATGTGCGATACGTTTGTTGACCCGCAAAAGAATATTACAATCAAACTGGGGGAGACCCCTTTAAATTTCCAAGGAGGATTTTCTATGAAAAAAGTTGTAACGTTGGCCCTGATTCTGGCTGTCGGTATCGCATTCACCGCATGCGGCGGTCAGTCGATGGGAGGGCAGGTTAAGGGCGATACGTTCGTTACCGAGGGATGGGTAACCCCGGATATTTTCAGGGTGACCGCAGTCGGCGTTCCGAAGGCCGGCCTTACCAACAAGATCCAGCGACAGGGAACCGCGAAGGAAGCGGCCCTTATTATGGCCGAAAAGAGGATCATCGAGAAGTTCGTCGGTGCGCGTCTCGAGGGAGCCGCCGGCGCGGCTGACTATGCCTCCACCGGAATCGCGGTGGCCAAGGAGTTCAGCGGCGTGGTGAAAGGCGGAACGATCGTTCGATCCACCTACGATAAGGACGACAACTGCGAAATCGTGTACCAGATCGAACGCAAGGGCCTGCGGGCGAGCGTCGAGGGCGGCGCGACAAAGTAAGCCGCACTAACAGATATGATGAATGGCGATGCGCCGCGGTATCCGCGGCGCATTTTTTTTTGCTTCAGCATGCGTTAATAGTTCCGGGTGGGCATACCCGATACCGTTTATGTGAGTGTGGGCAATATCGCACGGGCGGGTCATGCGCGAGATAGGTGGAAAAAAGTGAGAGCACCTTTCGGTGCTCTCGTGCTATAGTATGATTGCAACCCCGGCAGCGCCCTACTCTCCCACACGGTTACCCATGCAGTACCATCGGCAATGAAGAGCTTAACTTCTGTGTTCGGAATGGGAACAGGTGTTTCCTCTTCTCTATAGCCACCGGAGAATTGTTTCTCTCAGCAATGGAAGCAATTAACCGTACACCCATTCGTTTGTCAATGAAATTTGGGCGTTTTTTTATAAAATCGTAAAATTTTTATTTCCGCCGCAGTTGCGGTGTATTACAACAAATGCGGGTGTATGGCGGGACGCCAGACCGTCAAGACCCGGAACAGCGAGGCCGATAGTAGACATATAGGGATAAAAGTGATCGCGCCGCTATGAACATGAAAAAGACTGCCAAACGCCCGGCACTGCCGTCCGCTATCGTCGTGTTTCTCTCGGTCGCGTTACTTTTTCTTGTCGCGTCCGCCGGGAAGTCCGCTCCCGGGGATCCCCCGCCCGATTACGTCGAGCTGTATTCGCGCGGCGATTACGCCGGCGCGTACGAGGCCATACGCGGTCGGCTGATGGCCATATACGACATGAGGGTTGACAACAGACGCGTGCCGACGGATTTTATTACCGCGAAAAAGCTCGAGGAGCGCATCGA
>CAZEAH010000083.1:0-9292 GCA_964510075.1 uncultured Leptospirales bacterium
GCCGAGTACTGCGCCTCGCCCGGCGGCAGGCCCTTGAGCTCCTCGATGTGCGCCCTGCAACGCTCCGCGAGCAACTCGACGATTTTTCGGTCAATTTCTTCCAAGCGCCCGCTCATCGAGTTATTCCTCGTTCTCGAATGAAAACTCCTTTATCTCCGAAAGCTTCGGCAGGTCGGAAAGGCGGTTGAGGCCGAAATAGCGGAGGAACTCATCGGTGGTGCCGTAACACAGCGGCCGGCCCGGAAGCTCTTTCCTCCCCACGGGCTTAATCAGGTTTTTCTTCATGAGGTTCGCCACCATCATACGCGACGACACTCCCCGAAGTTCCTCGATTTCCGCCAGGACGATCGGCTGCTTGTACGCGATAATGGAAAGAGTCTCGAGCATCCCCTTGGAAAGCCCCTCGCGCCGGGCATACCCCATGATGCTTCGTATCTGAGAGGAGTAGCGCCGGCTCGTCATAAACTGGAAACCGTTTGATATCTCGACAATCCGTATGCCGCCGTCCCTTTCCTCGTATTCGTCGACCAGCGAGTCCAGCAGTATCTTCGCCTGCTGCGCATCCACCCCGAGGTTCTTGACGAAAAAGGACAGCGGCAGAGGCTCGTTCGAAAGAAAAAGAAGCGCCTCGAAAAGCCCCGCCAGGTCGATCTCTTCCTGCGCCGCCGCTTCCTTCCCGGCGTCCTCCGGGGAGATCTCCTCGGCGACCGGGGTCTCTTCAGCATTACGGCTGTCGGTCATTTCTCCGCTGTTACTCATGTCTGTTCCGCATTATCCGGCGCATTCGCCTCCGCGTCCGCGCGGAACAGGCGTATGTCGCCGAACACCCGGTGCTGCATTATTCTGAGCCTTCTCGTTTTGGCCATCTCGAGCATGGCGAGAAAGGTCGCCACTATTTCCGCCCTGGTCGGCCTCTCGGAAAAAATCTCGGTAAAGAGAACCTGCTCTTTCTCTTTCAGCAATTCGGTGATGAGCGCGATTCTGTCGCTGACCAGTATTTCGTCAAATACAATTTCCTTTCGTTCTATTTCACGGACCGAATCCATCACCTCCGCGAACGCGCTCAGAAGGTCGAAGAGCGACACCTCGATGAGCTCGGGCTCCGCGGAGGCCGTGTCGACGGGATTGACGCGGGCATAGGAATCCGCCTGCAGCTCGAACATCTTTCGAAAATTTCCCGACGCGTCCTGGAATTTCTTGAACTCGAGGAGCCTCTGTACGAGCTCGGGCGGAAGCGGCGGTACGAAATACTCGTCCTCCATTTCCCCGCCGGGCAAAAGGGCGCGCGACTTGTAATAGAGGAGTTCGGAGGCCATCACGATGAAATCGGAGGCCACCTGGACGTTCATCCGGTCCATAAGCTTAAGATAGGAGATGTACTGCTCGGTAATGCTCGAAATCGAAATATCGGTGATCTCGATACGGGCCTTTTTAATCAGGTTCCACAGCAGATCGAGCGGCCCGTCGAAGTTGTCGATGTGAATAACGGGACGGTCGGTTTCCTTCTCCGGGAGTGTATCTGTATCGTTTTCCTGCATGAGGGAAAAACCGTCACCTCTTTATAATGACAGGCGGAGAGCATCCTCTCCGCCCTGCGATGAGCGCTTCATCACGCTGGGGTCCGGCGGCCGCAGCGGCGCGCCGGAATCGGTTCAGGCAAGCGCCTTCTCGGCGGCCTTCTGGAGTCTTTCGGGGGGGAACGGCTTTACGACAAAGTCCTTCACGCCGATCTTTATTGCCCGCGTGAGCAGGTTTTCCTGACCGAGAGCCGTTACCATGATGATCCTGGCCTTCGGATCGAGGGCAAGTATCTCTTCCGCGGCCTGGATTCCGTCTTTTTCCCTCATCGTGATGTCCATGGTAACCAGATCGGGCTTCATCTTTTTGTAAAGTTCAACCGCCTGATTGCCGTTTTCGGCTTCGCCTATCACTTCGTGTCCCCTCGGCACCAGGGCGTCCTTCACGAGCGTCCTCATGAATTTCGCGTCATCAACAATAAGGATAGTAGCCATTTCCCCGCTCCATATTCAAGACATTAGCGTCCACTATACTCTCGGCGTTACAGTCTATAAACGACAGTTAAAGTGTTCAAGAAAAATTTGCGATACCCGCGCAATTAATTCCGTCCGGCACGGAGCCTCGATGCCCGTATTCCAGTCGTTCAGGCGTGTTCCATGATCGTTTCGGCGATCCTGTACAGCGAAACCACCTGATCGATAACGCCGGCCTGCACCGCCACCCTGTTCATCCCGTATACGACCGAGGTGTCCTCGTCCTGGGCTATGGTATACCCGCCCTTGTTCTTTATTTTCCCTATGCCGTCCGCGCCGTCCCTTCCCATCCCCGTCATTATAACGGCAACGGAATCGCTTCCGCATGATTCCGCCACAGAATCGAACAGAACGTCGATGGACGGGCGGTGGCCCGAGACCTTGTCCCCCTGAAACACCCGGAGAACCCGCTCGCCGGCTTCCTGTTCTATTCTCATATGCGAATGACCCGGGGCGATATAGCCGAAACCCGGGCGAACTCTATCGCCGTCTTCCGCCTCTTTAACCGTAAGGCCCGAATTCACGTTGAGCCTTTCGGCGAAGGCGCGCGTGAATCCCTCGGGCATGTGCTGTACGACCAGTACAGGCGAACCGAAATCGGAGGGCAGCTTCTGAAAAACCTGAAGGAGCGCCGAGGGGCCTCCGGTCGACGTGCCGATGGCCACCACCCTGTTGCCCGGCTCCTTCTTCCTGATGGGCTCGGATCCGGGCGCCTCGGCCTCGCGGCGTTCAACATGCGCCCCCGGGTGCAGCTTTACCTTCGATTTGTAAACTGACTTGACCTTGCGAATGAGGAGGTCCGCGATCTCCTCCACCGAAATAGACAGGGCCGTGGAAGGTTTCGGAATAAAATCGACGGCCCCGTATTCCAGGGCGCGGAAGGTCGCCTCCGCGCCGTGCTGGGTCAGGACGCTCATCATGATGACCGGCTTCGGATTGGTCTCGATAATGGCGCGCAGGGCCTCCAGTCCGTCCATTATGGGCATCTCTATATCGAGCGTGATGACGTCCGGGTTCAGCGTCTGGTTCTTGAAGATGGCGGTCTTCCCGTTATTTGCCGTCCCTACGACTTCGATCTCGGGATCACGATGCAGTATGTCCGTAACGACCTTGCGGACGAGGGCGGAATCGTCGACCACCAGAACTTTGATCTTATCCGGCATAGGCCCTTATTTCAGCCTGTCCACGATCTTCTTCAGCGACTCCGTTTCGGGGAGCACCATGAGCTTGCCGATCACCCTGTCGTTCTGGTAATAGAATTCGGTATCCATAACCAGGACGTAATCGTTGGATATGTTGTGCAGTACCAGAATCGAATCCAGGATGGACTGCATAAAATCATGCACTATGGTCGGCACCGTGGGCTTGATCGCTATGGCGGTCTTCTCGGATATCACGTTGACCACCGACGAACCGACGATGTTGGTAACCTCCTTGAGAGCCGACTCCCCGTCCTCATCGAGCTCGCGCGTCTTGCCGCTCTCGATACCGTACAGCATGTCGATGAGTTCGAAACCCGCCTCCTCGGCCAGGCCGAAAAGTATGGTCCCTTTGATGTCTCCGACAAGCGGCATGTAAACGCCGATGTAGATATTGTCGACTTCACCGAAGGTTTCGGGCACCTTCTCCACCGGAAGGAGCTCGACCGTGGGGATGGACAGGTCGATCTGCTTGCCCAGTATCTTCGAAAGGGACTCGGCGGCGTTGGTTATCCCGACGTTCGCAAGCACCTGCACTCGCTCCATGTCCTCCTCGGTGATTCCGAGCGATTTCTTGATATGCCCGTCCGGCCGGCCGCTCTCCACCGTTGCCTTTATGCTTTCCTTGAGTTCATCCTTGAACGAGCGGAGCACATCGCGCACCTTATCTTCGATCGCCGACTCGTCCCCGGCCGGCCGCACGGGCGAGTCGGCCTGTGGCGACTCGGGCGGCGCCGAATCGGATGCCGGTTTAGCCGCCGGCGGGGGCGTCTCTCTGCGTTCAAATACGATATCTTCCTTTACGGAGTCCATCCGGGGCGGCGCGCTCCTGGCGGGTTCCGCGCGCGGGGCGGGTTCGATGCGCTGCGGGGCCTCCTTCGCCTGGGGCGCGGCCGGCGGAGGAGTCGGCCTCTGGTCCGCGGGTTCGCGCGATTCGGCTGACGATCGCGACAGATCCGCGATCTCTTTAACCTCCTCCACCTCGGCGGCCTTCTTGTCGATGACGCGCTGGCGCTGCATCCTCGACAGCCGGTCCTGCTCGGATATCACCCTGTTGATCATGGAGGCGATATCCAGAATCAGACAGATGCTGCCGTCGCCCAGAATGGATGCTCCGGAAAGCCCCTCAACGGTGGCGTAATTCTGCTCCAGCGATTTTATTACGATTTCCTGTTTGCCCTCCAGGTGGTCCACGATAAGACCGATCTTGCGGTTCCCGTATCCCACGACGACCACCGGAACTTTTCGGTCGTCCTCCACCCCGCTCTCTATGCCGACGAACTCGTTGAGCCTGAGGAGCGAGAGAATCTCACCCCTCAGGTTGATGACCTCGTGGCCCTCGATCGTGGTGATATCGCCGAACGAAATTTTTATCGTCTCGATAACGTCGGAGAGCGGAATCGCGTAGAGTTCGTGCCGCACCTTGACCATAATCGCCGGAATGATCGCAAGCGTCAGCGGGAAGGAAAGCAGGAACCGCGTCCCCATTCCCGGCTCGGTCTCGATGCTTACGTTGCCGTTAAGCTCGGAGACGATCTCCTTTACGACGTTCATGCCGACTCCGCGTCCGGAAATATCCGTGACCACCTCGGCGGTCGAAAAACCGGGATGATAAATGAAGTTATACACTTCCTCGTTATCCATGTTAGCGAGCATCTCGGGGGAGGCCAGACCCTTTTCGAGCACCTTCTTCTTGATCCTGCTGGCGTTGAGCCCGCGCCCGTCATCGCTCACCTCGACGAATATCTGGTTTCCCGATTGATACGCGTTGAGCGCCACAGTCGCGACGTCGGGCTTGCCGAGCTTCCTGCGCTCCTCGGCGGTTTCGACGCCGTGGTCGATGCTGTTTCTGATAAGGTGCATCAGGGGCTCACCGATCGCATCGATCACCTTTTTATCGAGTTCGGTCTCTTCGCCTTTTATTTGCAGCGTCACCAGCTTTCCGAACTCCTTCGCCAGATCGCGCACAAGGCGGTTGAAGCGCGAGAACACCTGCCCCACGGGCACCATCCGCGTCTTCATTATACCGCCCTGGAGGTCTTTCGCGATACGCGACATCTGGTCCATGCGGTTTTTAAACTCGTTGGTGACCGACTTGTCGAAGTTCGCCTTCCGCATCTCCTCATACAGGCGGTAGAGGCCCGAGTTGGCGATAACCAGCTCCCCCACGTTGTTGAGCAGCAGGTCGAGCTTGTCGACGGAGACCTTGACGATCTTTATTGCGCTGGTCTTTTTCTCGTCTTTTTTCCGTATGGTCTCGATTTTATATTCCTCTTCCTCGTCGTCATCCGCCTCCTTGTCCGCCAGGTAGTCGGCGGGCGCACCGCTTTCACTCCTTGCCTCCTCGGCGAACAGGGTCTCCTTTTCGTGGAACTTCAGCACCGTTTTGTCGTCTTTGCGGCTCAGGCTGATCTTCTTCAAATCGATGCGGGTGACCTGATCGACCTCGCAGGCCCTTCGGACTTCCTCGACCGTCGCCGTGGTGAGAATCACCACCTTGAAGACGTCCGTCTGATTGCTCGCCTGAAGCGTCTCGAGAGACGGAATCATCACCACTACTGAGGCTATTTTTTCGAGATTTGCCTGTACCAGCTGGGCCTTTATCCACTTCATCTGCGCGGTCGGATCGATAAAGACAATGACCTCACAGCATGACATGCCGCGCTCGAGCCCTTCTTTCACCTGCTTCATCTGCGCGGCCGAAAGCGCGGTTTTCGGGACGTTTTCGGGCTCCCGGGCGGCTCTGGCGGGACGCGCGGCCTGCGGCGTCGACGTCCCTTCGCTGATTTCTTTTATTCGCTCTATTATTTCCGAGAGATCCTGGTCCGGGCTTTTCCCCGCCCCTACCGTATCAATGACCGAGCTTATCACGTCGAAACAACTGAAGAGTACATCGACGACGGTGGGGGTGACCTGCATGGTTCTGTCGCGTATTCCCTGCAGCAGGTTTTCCATTTTATGGGCCAGATCGCTCAGGTCGTTCAGACCGACAAAAGCGGCCGAACTCTTCAGCGAATGCGCCGCCCTGAAAATATTGTTGATGATGTCGATATCATCGGGATTCTTTTCAAGCTCAAGAAGGTTCTGATTGAGCTCCTGAAGCTGTTCGTCCGCCTCTTCGAGGAAGATGTCCTGATATTCGCCCAAGGAAAACGCCATGACCGCACCCCGCGCATTATTGTAGAATCGTCCGCTCCCCCCGGCGGCTCACGGCCGCCCGGGCACCACCCCGGCCCGTATTACATATATCCGTAGGCCGTTTTCTCCCCTTCAGAGCGCGAGAAGAGAATGTTGTCAAGATTGAGAATAACGATAAGTCGTCCCGAAACACGGCCGATGCCGTTGATAAACTCGTCTGAAATCCCCTCGATAAGGTCGGATGGCGGGTCGATATTGCGGCCGGGCATGCGGACAACCTGGTAAACATTGTCGACCAGCAGCCCGACAAGTTTCTCGCCGGTTTCTACGACGATCACGCGCGTCAGGTCGGTTACGGTCCCTTTCGGCAGGCCGAAACGGAGTCGCACGTCGACAACCGGAATCACCGAGCCCCTGAGATTGATGACACCCCGTATATAATCCGGGGTGTTCGGAAGCCTGGTGATTTCAGGCATCCGTATTATTTCATGCACCTGGAGAATATTGATGCCGTACTCGACATCATCGAGCAGAAAACTGACAATCTGAACGATCTCGCTCTCCGCAACGGCCGTGTCGCCTCCGTCACCGGCGGTCGCCGCCGTCACCCTGTTGACCATCTGCGTCAGCTCATTAATATTCATATGCCACAACCGCCCGTCTGTGTTATATTCGGCCCGTTTCCCCTTCTATAATAATTCATGGTTTTCCGTTTTCAAGCTTTTTTTCCGCACTCCGCCGCCCTGTCGCTCCTGGTGACCGGGATGCGGCCGATCATACAGCCCATGCATTCCGGCATACCTGCCCCTCCTCTCTCCTGCTTCAGTTTATCACATTCCATGCAATATACCGTATATTGATACCAAATGGGTCCCCGCCTCCACCGGAGCCGGTCGGGGGTTGCAGTAAAAACACCATCCCGGCGCATTTTGCTCCTACGAGCGCCGGGAAAACGACAAATAATATGCTTGAATAAACGGCACGCTCAATGGGTGATAAAGGAAAACGTTCAGCGAGGCATAAAAGAAAAAGATCATGTATGCGGGAATCGACATCGGTTCGATAAGCGCCAAACTGGTCATCAGCGGCAGGGATGGTTCGTTTCTTTACTCCGATTACCAGTATCATAGGGGCGAAACGGCCGGCACCGTCGAAAGGCTTTGCCTGTCGGCCCGTAACGCCGGATTCTCTCGCTATCGCGCACTGTGTGTCACCGGTTCCGGCCGCTATTATATCGGGGAATGCTTGGGTGCAGACCTTATCAAAAACGAGATAACCGCCACGTGGGAGGCGGCGCGCGTACTCCTGCCGGGGGCCAATACCATAATCGAAATAGGCGGTCAGGACTCGAAACTCATTTCCCTGGATAAGGGTGAAATTTCCGATTTCAGACTCAATTCAGTGTGCGCCGCCGGTACGGGGGCCTTCATCGAACAGCAGTCGCACCGCCTTGGAGTCACCCCCCTGGAGCTTTCCGCACTTGCCATGAGGGCGGAAAGGCCCGCGCGGTTCACGGGGCGCTGCACGGTATTCGTCGAAACCGAGATGATCAACCTTCAGCAGAGGGGATGGGGGGTGGAATCGATAGCCGCAGGCCTCTTTGAGGCGGTTTGCGAAAATTATCTGAACGACCTCGGATCGGGCATCGGTATCGCCGGTCCCGTCCTGTTCTGCGGCGGGGTATCCGAAATGGAAGCCATGCGCCTCACCTTCGCCAGACGGCTCGGAATGGAGGTGATCGTTCCCTCGGCGAACAGGATAACAGCGGCCTACGGGGCCGCGCTCATCGCATCACGCACCGGCCGTGCTCTCCCGGAGCGTGAACTTCCGTCGAAGATAAAGCCCCCGGACCGGCCCTTAAGGACCTGCGTCGGGGGCGACTGCCTTACCTGCGGGCTCTGTTATGCGAAAAGAACGTCAGGGCTTAACGGCGGGCCCTTTCCAGATTCCGGTTAAGAGAAACGAGGCGGCCGTTATCAAGACCCACGTACACTTCGTTGCCCGCCACGCCCGCGGCCGTACTGATTTTTCCGGGGACCTGGTGTTTCCATTGTATTCCTCCGCTGCCGGCATCCATCGCGAAGAGCGTGTCGTTCGCGGAAACGTAGAGCACGCCGCCGCTCAGCACCAAGGGGTTCCTGACCGCGCCGCCCAGCGCCTTCCGCGCAAGGACCGTACCATTGTCGAGGCTTAGCCAGGTAACTGCCCCCTTCAGGCCGGCGACCACCATACGGTTTTCCGCGATAACCGGGGCGGTGATGTACGTGTCCGCCAGATCCTTCTTCCAGAGTTCAGTGCCCTTTTCCATCTCGAGGGCCGTAACCGATCCATAGTAGCTTACCGCATAGAGGGTGCCCCTGTGGTAGGCCAGCCTGAACTTGGCGCCGAGATCGACCGTCCACTGTTCGCGGCCGGACTGTGCGAGAAGCGAGTAGAGCTTCCCGTCACTTGCCGATACCAGCAGTCGGTTATTCACCAGCAACGGCGTCTCGAAAACACCCGCGCCCGCGTTGAATTTCCAATTACGCTTGCCCTTAAGACTGTACGAGTACACGGTTCCTTTGGTCGTGGCGATATAGACGGCCCCGGGAGTGACCACGGCCGTCATGGTGTCGATTACCGCTCCCTCAAGCCGATCGCTCCAGAGGATTTCGCCGGAATCCATGGATACGGCATAAATGTTCTCGTCGGCGGTCGCGAAATAAAGCGCATTGTTCCCAAGAGCGATTCCGGATGTTATAAGCCCTGCCCGCTTTTGCCAGGCTTTCGCGGCATGTTCCCTTTCAAAAGCGATAAGATCTCCCTCTCCGGTGGCCACAAACACGCGACGTCCGGAATACACCATTCCCTTGACCGGCGATTTCACATCGAGGTTCCAGCGCACCCTGTCGAGCGGGCGAAGCC
>CAZEAH010000084.1:0-9187 GCA_964510075.1 uncultured Leptospirales bacterium
CTTCTCGTTGAAAAACATATGCTCGGTGCGGCACAGCCCGATTCCCGCCGCGTTGAACTCGCGCGCGAGCCTGGCGTCGCGACCCTGGTCGGCGTTGGCGCGCACGTTGAAATCACCGATGAAGTTTTCGACTATTTTGAGGAAATCGATAAGTCCGTTCTCCTTTACATTCGGCTCGATGAGGCCCACTTTCCCGAGATAGATCGTCGGGGGTTCGTAATAGGGGACGTTGATCGAAACGTAGTCCCCTTCACTGACCGTTTTCCCCGCAAGGGTGAAAGAGGTTCCCCGTATCTTCATTTCGGGCTGGACCATGGCCACCTTGCCCAGACTGCGCGCCACAACCGGTGCGTGAGATGAGAAGCCTCCCTCCGAGGTGATGACACCCCTGGCGACCTCGATCGCCTTTACGTCCTCGGCATAGCTTGCGGGCATCACCAGTATCATATTGGTGTCGCCGCCGTGCATGATCGCCTTCTTGTATTCCTCAAGCAGCTTCGGGGTCGAAAAGAACACCCTGCCGATCGCCGCCCCGGTCGAACCGGAGATGCCGCCTTTTATTGTCTTCACTCCTCCGACGGTCCGCGGGTCGATGACCGGGTGCAGGAGCTCGTTGAGCTGTGCGGGCTTTATGTTGGTCACCACATATTCCTCGCTAACGCTCTTTCGCCTGCAGAGATCCAGAAGGGTTTTGATGTGGGCCTGGGTCGACTTCTCGTCCACGTCGCGCTGTTCGACCAGCCAGAAATCGCCCTCTTCTATCGTGAACTTGATCTCCCTTATCTCTTTGAATTTCTCCTCGACCTTCTTGGCGATGTCCGAAAACTTGTCGAAGTACTTTTTGTCGATCTTGGCGATTTCCTTCGGCTTGCTCTTGTCTATGTCGAAGGCGTTCTGTAAAAAATTGCCCTGGATTACCGGTTCCCCGGTGATGATGTTGCGGGTGTAGTAATTGCCGGAATACGAGTTGTTGCCGAAATTGCCGTACACCATCGCCTGCACCATGATCGACAGCGAATTATCCACGTCGATTTCGGAATCGCAGTACCTGGACGCGGCGCCTTTCAAAATAAGACCGAGCTGATCGTACACGTCCTCGCTGAATTTATCGCCGAGATATTTTTTAAAATTGTCGACCGCCTTTTTGATGTCCTCGGCCTTCAGTTTGCCGCCTTTCACGTCAAGCTTGTCGAAATCGGCGGCGTCCAGGCTGTATATCTTGGTACCCATGCTTCTCAGAAGAAAACGATATTCACCATAGGCGAAATCCAGACCGGTGAACTGGCCGAAACCGGCGACCGTCTTGTCGTTAAGACCGATATTGTGGATGGACGGGAAATACGGAACGTTGAAGTCCGAACTCAGCACGACCTTTAAAAGAAGGGGCCTTTTGGGGTCGCCGTACCCCTTTTTCGTTTCCTTCTCGAGATGGTCGATATGGGTCTTTAAAAACTCCTTCAGATTGACCTGCGGGAGCTTTCGTGTGAGCTCTGAATCGATTATAAAACCGGGCGCTATCGGCAATCCCATCATCGCCAGCTCCACCGCGCGACGCCCGCGGATACCCAGTCTTTTTTTTATCTTTTCGTCGAGGTCCTTTAGGTCCTTGTTAAAATACACTATGTTTTCCATTGTTAAACTCTCCCTTTTATATTCCTTGTCAGGTTCTTTTTCGCCTGTCAGCCGCGCCGTTAGAAGAGCTTCAGGACTTTGCCGACGCCGAGCTTGAGGAACTGTTCGAAACGGGGGCTTGCGCCTTCGAAAAGATATTTCTGGAGCTTGGAGACGTTGCGAATGTTCTCACCCGTAACCTGGAAGAAAATCAAACCACCCGTTTTCACCTTGCCCCATTTAAAAAGAGTATTGATATCATTGATCAGTTCGTTTTCGTAAAAAATCATTACCTCCAGGTCCGGATGCGCCACCTTGTAGCTCTCGATGATGCGCTTCCATGCCTCGACGTTTCCGTTATGGAAGAGCTCGTTGGTCACCTGGACCGAATACTTGGGAGTCATCCTTCTCTGTCCTGCGCCCGCTCCCGCGGCAACGGCCTGAGGCGCAGGCCTCTGCGGGGCGACCTTGGGGGACACCGTCTGATCGATAAACTCCTTGTTGATGAACACGTCCTTGCCGGAGATCATCTCCTCTATCGCCGCGATTGCCTCCTGCTCGATCTTTGAGTCCTTTTCCTCTTTGAGGTGGCGGGCGTATATCACCATCGCCTGGTCTTTTGCGAGCTCCCTGACCCTCTCCCAGTGCGCGATGTTCTTCGGATTAACCAGGGTGATCTCGCCGGCAGGCGTGTAATACACTATCAGGATGTCGAGGGCCGTCCACTTCGCCGTCTCTTCCGCGATTTTGGCGAAATCGGTCACTCTGTCGTGTACATTGAATGAATCATACGAGTACTGGTACTTGTCGCGTATCAACGCCCCGACGATCGGGAGGATCTGATCGGTCATTATTTCGTTCTGGTCCAGGTCGGCGTTTATGACATCGGCCAGATTTCTTTTGGAATCAAGGTAATCGACGATTTCGTTGACTTTAAAGAAGTGGTTCAGCGCCTTGTTGAAATTGCTTTTTGTCGCAAGCGAAAAAAACACGCTTTCCATTGGTCAGGCTCCTTTTGGAAAATTTTTAAGCAGCAAGCCGTTATATGTTGGACAGCCGCGGCATTCGGACCGCAACATTGTATAGTGTGAGTTATTTTATAATAATTGCAAGCATTTTGTCAACAGCCGGCAAATATTAGGCCGCATGCGTCTTGCCCCGTAATGTGAAACAGTACACCCGAAGAAGTCACATCTCTGTAACGGATTATCCGGATACTTTAATATACCTTTTCCGCGGCCATATCGACGAGAAAAAAAAGGGGACGCCTATGAAGGCGCCCCCCTTTCATTACATATTTTACCCCGTTTACAGCTCTTTCAGCCCGGAAGCCTTGCCCTTGGGTTTCGGGCGCGGTGAAAGATTGATCGAACCCTTCACTTCCGAGGATTCGCCGGAAGCGGCTGCCGACTTGTACGCGGCCTCGAAGATGTCCTCTTTGACCTCTTCCTCGCCGAACGACTGCGAGATGTCCTCGCGGACGGTCGAGCGTCTACGCTTGAACTGCGCGAACGCCGCGTCGGCAAAGCCCTTCGATATGCCGTACAGGAACTCGTTGAGCACGTTCGCCATACCCTTCAGCATATACTGCTTCCTCTTGATCGTCGTTACATCGACGTCGAGGATAAGTCCAGGCTGGATATGGTGCGGGTTGATTTTGTAAGTGAACTCGTTGAACTTCCTGTCGAGGAAGCTCAGACGCTCGTCCAGAATGACGCGCTCGATCGGGTTCTGATATCCGTGCATGTTCTGGAGGATCTCCCTGAGGTATTTCAGCTTGCCCTTCAGATTGAGTATCCTGTCCTCATAGGTCCTGTTGTTCTTCTCTACGAAGCTTCCCTCGTTATACATCTCGCCGATCTCGTTCCAGAGAACGCTGTTGGGATCCGCTTCCTCTTCTTTCTTGCCCCGCCTCCACTCTTTGCTCATAAGGCGGTTGCAGAGGTCATCAAAATCCTTCAACGAACGGAAGCGCTTCTTGGACTCGTAATGAGCGTGAACAACGTCCCATGCCCGGAGGATTTCCTTCGTAAAGGCCTCCATCTGGCGGTCGAACTCACGTTTTTCTTCGCGCAGCTGGTTCTGATCATAGTAGGCCAGCCTGATGGCGTAACGCTCGTCCGGAAGTATGGTGCGGTCGAGCTCCTCGTACTCCCTGATCTGGCAGATGCGCGCGTTTTTCATGTTATCGCACACCTGGTAGCCGAGCTTGGAGGTGTCGAGAATCGAGGTGAGGGCGTTGATCGCCGTGTTGTAACCGCGGTTACGGATATTCTCCGAGTCGATGATGTGTTTGATGTTTTCGCGGATATTCAGCGGATCGTATTCCTCGACATCGATCTCGGCGCGGAGCCCTTCGATCTTGTCCATAAACTTCTTGGCGAGGATGGTGTACCTGCGCGACTTCTCGTCTTCCTTGTCGTCGTCGGTGAAGTTTTCGATCCTCTTGATTTTCTCGAACATGATCTCGGAACCGGAAAGCTCGCTCTTGCCCTGGTCGACAAGCTCTTCCGTAAGCTGCTGGACCTGCTTGTCGATGAGGTCCTGGATGTGCTTCTGGATGGCGTCTTTAAGGAGCGATTCGACGGTCACCTGGTAGTGGTAGATCGGGCTTACGAGCTCGCTGTCGAGAATGTTGATCGACAGCTTGACGTCGTACACGTACTTGGGACGGAGCTGATTGTCCTTGAAGATACATTTGATGATGGCATAGGCGTTCTCACCGCGGACGAAAGCACCCACGTCGGTCTTCTGACGGAGTATGGCGTTGGTTTCGTTTTCGAGGTCGTTCATGCCGCGCTGAATGTGACCCTGGAGGTGTCCGTACATGTTGACCATGGACTTCTCGATTTCGCCGGTGTTGAACTTGTCGGCGCCGCCGATCTTGTCGAGAAGCTCGATCATTTCACGGGAGGTGTACCGGGCCAGACCCTTCGCCTCTTCCTTGTCGACGAAGTCACGGACCTTCTTTAAAAATTCGTCTTCCATGGTGACCGTATAGCGGTTGGCCATGTTTACGTAGGCCTGGTTGACGTAGTTGTATATTTTCTCTTTTAGTCCGCCCATCACATCAAGCTTGGCAAGAACCTCTTCGGGAAGTTTGGTCATGATGGTGTTCAGGACCTTGTCCGCCGTTTCGTCGACGACAAGCTTCGATTCCGCGATTTTATCGCGCCCTTCCTGAGCTATCGAATTTCTTGACCCGACCGCACTCGGCTCGGTGGGATGAAATTTATTCGGGCTCTTGGGTAACTGAGTTATCGACATGTAAAAACCTCCTTTTTTTCTGCTGCGGACTTATTAAATCGCCCCAGCTCGAATTAAAAACCAGTATATAATGGCACGCTCTTCACCCGGGGGGATTCTCGTTTCACTACGGAAAGCCGCCGCGAGTGTATCAGCGCTTCATGCGATGTCAAGGCTTTATTTTAAATTAAATTAAAATTTTTGTTAAAATACAGCCTCTTTCCGCCAGTCAGTCGATACTGTACTTGAAGGTGTAGTTCGCCACCTTGAATACGTCGCCGTCCTTCAGGTACTCTCCCTGCACGCCGTTCTGAAACTCGATCGTGTAGCTGTTGCCCCACTGCAGGGCGCATTTTATCACACCCCTGTCGCGCCTGGCTACAATGGTGAATGGCTCGGCTATCTCGATGTCCCTGATGTTCACCGTACAGCCGCTCCCCCGACCGAGGCTTATTTTGCGTCTCTCCTGTTTTGTCAGGTTGACGGTGTTGATATACGGGTCCAGTATGGTGTTGTTCCAGTAATCCAGCACTCCGCTTACGCGAAGGCCCAGGTAGCGGCGCACCAGCAGCAGGATGGCCGCGAGTAAAAGCACCGCAAGCCCGCTGAGGAACCATGGGCTTGAAAGGAATGTTCTTTCATTTTCGCGCCGCACGGCGGACATATCCTGCACATCCCGCATGAGCTGCTTCTCGATGACCTTCCCCGGGGCCTTTGTGGCGTCAACCACCTTGGTGTATGGCGATATGTTTTCCTTTATGTCCGTTTTGGTCTTCTCGATCTGCCTGCTTGTCCGAAGGTCGCCCAGGTTGACGAAAAAAATAAACCAGTCTTTGTTGTTATACTGCTTCGCGATCTTCTTGATGTCGAAGCGCTCATGACGCCGCCCGGGGGGCGGATCGTCCAGCGCATCGGTCAGGACGACGATTACCCTCTGGCGGCCCTTTTCCTTGAGCTCGAGATCCTGTGCGGTCCGGAAAACGTTGCGGATCATCTCCTGGGTGTAGGTCCATGGCCCCTTGGCCTCGACCACCGAAACGTATTTTTTAAGTATGTCCTTGTCGTTCTTGTCGTGGATATAGACAATCGGGTAGAGCTTCACTTCCGTATCGAAGGTGATGAATGTGAAGCTGTCGCCCACCTCCAGCTGATCGATAAATTTGTCGAGCCCTTCCTTTACTCCGGCCATTATATTCCGGCCGCCGCTGCCGACCATGCTCAGCGACGTGTCCAGCACAAGGATCATGTCTTTCTGTTCCCTTGCGTCGCCGGAGCCCGGCATTGCGAAAATAAAAAAGAGAAGGCCCGCGAAGAACAGCCCCCGCAGGGAAGCCCGTCTTTGTTTTTGCTCTTTCACGCTTTACCGCTCCTTTCCGAGGGTATGGATGCACGCAGAGAAGTCCGGCCTCTACTACGGCTATAGAGCATATGAAAAATTTTTGTTTTTGTCAAGAATAATTATCCCGCCGGAAAGCGCGCATCGGGCCCCTTTTGACAGGTACTTCGCCGCATGCCGTATTCCGGCGCTTCGCGGCCCGGTGCCGCGGAGCGCCGTCAGTATTCGGCGTACTTTTCCGTATATTTCACGTAATTCCTCAGGTCAAGGCTCTTGCCGCGCTCCATATCGAGATACTCGTGCATCAGGATGAAAAACCACATGAGCGTAGCGGGCCCGGTCTCGAGCGCGATAAAACTCCTTCGCTCACGCCAGTTTTTTACCACGATTCCCTTGTTGAGGACCATGAGCACATCGAACTCGAGCACATAGTCGACGCTCTTCGAAACGTAATAGTCGATTATTGAGTCCTTTATCTCCTCCAGGCGCATGCTGCCGCCCGCGCTAACGATAAATGCGGGGATTGCGGGAAGATTCTCGCGATCGTCGGTGAACAGGTTGAGTTTTTTGGCCTGCACCACCTTGTTCAGGGCCCATTGAAGGTTCTCCCTGCCGATGTCGCCGCAGATGTGGTATGTGCCGTACACAAGCTCCGAGGGCACATACCCGCCCATCAGCGCCGCCATGTCCCTGCACAGCGGGCGGTATGCGATAAAGTCGACTCCCTCCGGAGAGTATCCGCTGGGGTCGATGACGCCGAGCGTGCCGACGCTGAGCGCGGGAGGGACGATTCCCTCGATTGTTTTTATCAGTCCGTGCACGTCCATTTTGACGTCCGCGGGAGCCGATTTAGCGGATTTCGCCGCGGTCTTTCCTCTGGCCGGCGCCTTCGCCGACGGGCCGGATCGCGCCTTTACAAGCTGTTTCTGCACATCCTCGAAGTATTTTGTAAACATTTGTTCCCCTGGATACGGTCAGGCTGATTTTTCGCCGGCGGGTAGCCGCGTCCACATACGGACTGTCCGGCCTTGTGACGGCGGTCGCTGACGGTCCCTCCGGAGGCGGGACCGTTACCATCATCTACAGTTCGGCGACATTTTCAAGTTCAATTTTCCTGTCGTCCGCGGAATGATCTTCGCCGTAGTCGCCCGCGACCTCCTCGTCGCTTCCGCCGCGCGGAGTGATTTTCCTGCCCGCGGAATCGTCGGGCGTAAGGGATTCTTCCGCGTCCTCTTCATCGGGCGTCTTCTTTCCCTCTATCCGATAGAGGAGCTCCTTGGTGCTCATGTTCTTCCATTCGCGGGCTGTCGCCGCATGCCTTCCGGAGGGATAATTCCGAAGATAGGTCTGGAACTCGCGGGCGGCGAGATCGAAGCGCTTGCTGAGGAAGTAGGCATAGCCCTTCTTGATCTGCGCGTCCTCGTCCTTGTGATACAGGGAATTGGAAAGCACCCTGTTGAACCACGAGATCGCGGTATCGAACCTGCGCTGGGCGAAATTGCTCTCCCCGATCCAGTACATCGCGTTTTCGGAGAGCCGGTCGTCCGGGAAATTTTTCAGCACCCGGCCAAAATACGAAATCGCACCGTCGTAACTCCCCTTTCTGAAGGCGGAAAGCCCGCTCCTGTATGCCTGGTCTCTGTAGGCGGAGCGGACATCGGCGGCGTACTGGCTCACCGCGCCGTAATAGCGCAGAAAATATTCGTACGTGTCGTAGGCGTCGTCGTCCATGCCCAGGTGTTTGAAGGCGCGCGCCTTGCCGACCAGGGCCTCCTCGTTCGCTCCGTTCTCGGCGAGCGCGATGTCGAACATCCTCCTGGAACGCTGGTATTCGCCGAGGCGCAGGTAGGTGTGGCCCAGCTCGGAGTAGATGCGGCTGCGGAGATCCCTGTTGTAATTCGCGTTGAGCAGTGCGTAGAGCTGGTTGATGCCCTCCTCGTTGTACTGCCTTATCACGTTGAGCCGGGCGAGCCGAATCATCACCTCTTTCTTCAGCTCGGCGGAAAGATCGGGGTGATTGTTCTTGATGAGATAGCTGTACTTTAAAAACGCAAGGCGGTTGAGTCCGATGCGCTCGTAGCACTGGCCGATGAGGTAATACGCCTCGGGGATGAGGCGGGAGGAGGGATATTTCGCTATCACCTTCGTGAAGATGTTGATGGCCTGATTGATGGACTCCTTGTCCCCCCGCTCGTAGATCATTTTGGCCTCGACCATCATTTCGCGCGCCTCGCGCTCCGGCCGCAGGAAGCTTTCGTTATATACGAAAACCCCCGCTCCGAGAAGTACGAGCAGTATGCCTACAATCAGTTTTGGTTTCATCAGTGAATCTCCTCACCTCGTATATGGCGCCGCCGTCCCTTCGACTGCGGACCGGGAGGCCGGCGGGGCGTTATCGCCGCCCTGCGCTCAACGCGTCCTCGAAATGGCGTATTCTCTCCAGAAATCCGCCTCCCCGGGGAAATGCCTTTTGACGTCGGGCATCAGAAAATAGTCGATCGCCCTGCGGTAGTGCCGCATCTCAACGAGCGACCGGCCGATGAACAGGCGGGCCTTGGCGACCTCCGCCTCGTTATTCGATGAACGGACGACCTCCTCGAGCCGTTTGACCGCCAGGCCGTATCTGTCCCTGAAAAACGTTTCCTTTAAGATAGCGTCCACTGTCCCGGTATCGACGGGGGCGCGGCGAACCGTCTCCTCCTTCGCCGGGGGCTCCGCCTTCAGGGGCGGGGTCGTGCGCGCGACCGGCTTCCGCCTCGCCGAGACCGGGTCGATGGTGCAGTTCTGACCCTGCTTGATCGTATTGTCGATTGACGAATCCTGCAGGCGTACGAGCACGGCGTAATAGTGCGCGCCCGGCCCGGGATTGTCGTCCGTGTATTCATTCTCCGCGGCGCGGACCACGCCGATCTGCGTGGCCAGCGCGAGACGTTGAACATCGGTGATCGGCCTGTTGTAGCGATACACAAGGTACTCGACGGAGCCCGAACCGAC
>CAZEAH010000085.1:0-4099 GCA_964510075.1 uncultured Leptospirales bacterium
CCCCGCACGTGCGGAACGCCATATCGGACGAGTCCACCTCGTGGTAGCTGCCGTCCAGCACGACCGCCTTTACATCGACAACCGGAAAACCGGCGAGGATACCCTCGGCGATGGCCCCCTCGATACCCTTCCTGATGGACGGCATATACTCCTGGGGAATAACGCCGCCCTTCGTGTGGTCGACGAACTCGAATCCCCTGTCGGGGTTGGGTTCGATGCGCAGCACGCAGTGGGCGTACTGTCCGCGGCCGCCGGTCTGCTTGGCGAACTTCACCTCGGCCTGGGCCTCGTTCTTTATCGCCTCGCGAAATGCGACCGAGGGCTCGCCCACGATGGCCTCGACGTTGAATTCGGTTTTCAGCCGGTCCACAATGATCTCGAGGTGCAGCTCGCCCATGCCGCTGATGATGGTCTCGTTGGTCTCGTCGTCGACGCGGACATTGAAGGACGGGTCCTCCATCGCGAGCTTGCGCAGAGCGATCCCGAGCTTTTCCTCTTCCTTCTTGGATGGAGGGGTGACCTTGAGATCGATGACCGCGGGCGGAATATAGATCGATTCGAGAACCAGCGGGTGGTGCATGTCGCAGAGAGTGTCTCCGGTTTTCGTATATTTCAGCCCGATCAGCGCGACGATGTCGCCGGGACCGGCGCCGGATATCTCCTCGCGCTCCTTGGCGTGGATGCGCATGATGCGGCCGATCCGCTCGTTCTCGCCCTTCGTGGCGTTGTAGACCTGCATACCGCTCTCGAGCTTGCCGGAATAAACGCGGATGAAGGTCTGCTGTCCGACGTACGGATCGTGTATGAGCTTGAACGCGAGGGCGCAGAAAGGGTCGCCGGGAAGCGGATGACGGGTCTGGGTCTTTTCGCTGTCTTTGGTGTCCATACCGACTACCGCGCCCTTGTCTATCGGCGACGGCAGGTAATCGATTACCGCGTCGAGGAGAAGCTGGACCCCCTTGTTCTTGTAGGCGGCGCCGCAGAATACCGGGGTGAAGAGCATCTTGATGGTGGCGCATCGCGACGCCCTCTTGATAATCTCCGCCGGGACGTCCTTTTCCTCGAGATACATCTGCATGATGTCCTCGTCGAAATCGGCCAGTTTCTCGACCAGGTGCCGCCGGGCGTTTTCGCAGCGCTCCCGATAGTCCTCCGGCACTTCGGTGACGATGCGTTCGAATTCCTTGAATACGACCGCCTTGCGCTCGACGATGTCGATTACGCCCTGAAAATTGTCCTCGGCGCCGATGGGCACCTGGAAGGGGACCGGGTTCGCGTCGAGATACTTCTCCATCTGGTTGACGCACTCGTCGAAATCGGCGCCGATGCGGTCCATCTTGTTGACGAAGGCGATACGGGGCACCTTGTAGCGATCGGCCTGGTTCCACACGGTTTCGCTCTGAGGCTCTACGCCTGCGACCGCGCAGAAAAGACCAATCATACCGTCGATCACGCGGAGCGAGCGCTCCACCTCGACGGTGAAGTCGACGTGCCCGGGGGTGTCGATGATATTGATCGGGTGGTCCTTCCACTGGCACGAAATCGCGGCCGAGGCGATGGTGATACCGCGTTCCTGTTCCTGCTTCATGAAGTCCATTGTGGCCTGGCCGTCGTGGACCTCCCCGAGGCGCCTCGAGGTTCCGGTAAAATAAAGAAGACGCTCGGTAAGCGTTGTCTTCCCCGCGTCGATATGAGCGGCTATTCCGATATTTCTCAGCTTCTGTAAAGGCATATGTCAATCTCCCCTGGATAAACGTGATTTCCCAAATGATTGCGATATCAGGAACCGGCGCGATGTGCTCTGGCGGTTAAAGGGCGGGATAGCCCGCGGTACTGCAGTTACGCCGTCTACAAGGAATCGCGACTACATTGAATGTAACACAATAATAGCTCGTTGCCGTATAAAAAATATAAAAAAACAATACATTTGTCGCATCCCGGCCGGCCGGTTGCCGGTAGGCCGCGCGGGCCGTCTAGGCCTTTTCCATATATCAGCGGACCTCGGGGCGATACAAGCCTGACGGAGAGCGCATATTTGAATATGCCGAAATTTCTGTCAACAAAATATCTCTATTTTATTGCGTAAAACAGGGTGTTATTTCGCCGTGCAGCAGGTTTTCCCCTCGGCGAAGAGAAGCACCATTACATGCGGGAAACCGATCTTTTCATTGAACGGGGAGGACCCGCCAATACTATAAAAAGCGGAGAGCTGATATCAAAAGGCCTATTTCTCTATGATCTTGAGCAGGTCGATCTGTATCCTGGAAAGATAGGCATATGAGGAATAGGGATACTGCTCGATGATCGACTGGAAAACCCCCTGCGCCTTCGCATCGTACCCCATTTTCTGATAACAGATGCCCGTTTTATAGTAGGCCTCGATTCCTTCTTCGGCGGTGCCGGCCTCTTCATGTATGGCCATGTACGCGCGGATCGATTTCTCGTATTCAAAGCTGTTGAAATGGATGGCGGCCACGTGCCTGAGCGCCTCGGCCCGGTGCGCTCCGGTCAGATAGACCTCCAGGTATTCGTTGAACATCTGCAGAGCCTTGCGGTAATCCCCCATGGTATAGAACTGCAGCGCGTTTTCGAACTTGATGTCGTCGGCGATCGCGCCAAGGCTTTTACCCGATGCTTCCTTCGGCGCCTCCTGGGCGTAGGCCCCCGATCCCCAGGCCAGGAGCGCCATGCCGCATACAAGACACATCATGATCCTTTTCATTACGTCCCCCCCATGGTCCCGGAAGATTATGTCTCCAGACGATATATTCCGGTATCCGTGTTATTTATCGGCCGAACGCCCCGAGAGCATTAGGGACAAACCGATGAAACCGGAATTTTTCGCAAGGCCTCCCGCCCGCGACCCCGGGGGGACGAGAATAATCGTTGCAAAAAAAGACTCGCTCCCCCGATACTTTCCCACCCCGTCACGGGGACATTCCGCGCGTTTAACGGAGTACCATGGAAGAACTTTTTAAAATAAAAAAGCTCTATTCGAGCATCGGCAAGATCATCACCTCTTCCCTCGAGTTCGGTGCGATACAGGATGCAATAATGGAAGAAATCCATCTCTTCTTCGACGCCGAGAACTGGAGCCTCATGCGGTTCGACCCGAACACGGAAGAGCTCTTTTTCGTGATCGTAAAGGGCATCGACGCCAAGGCGGTCGAGAACATCCGCCTGGGAAGGGGGGAAGGCATCGCGGGGACCGTGGCCAGAACCAGAAAGTCCATCTTCGTGCCGGACACCTCCCGCGACAAACGCTTCAGCGACAGGGTGGACCGCGCCACCGGATTCAAGACCAGGTCGCTCATGGCGGTGCCGGTCATCTTCGGCGACACGCTGTACGGCGTCATAGAACTCGTCAACCGGGGAAGCGGCGGCCTCTTCACGGAGATGGAGCACCTCATTCTCCAGACCATCGCCGACTACGCGGCGATCGCCTTCGCCAACGCCGCGCTCTACGAACAGGCACTTCAGCGCAGCCTGACCGATCCGCTCACCGGGCTCCTCAACCGCGCCAAGCTGGAACAGGTGATAGCCGAGGCCGAAAAGTCGGCGTCCCCGCGGCGCAGGAGGTACGACGACGAATCGGCCGCCGTGGTGGTGATGGTGGACGTGGACGACTTCAAGCGGATAAACGACGGATTCGGACACCCCCGGGGCGACGAGGTGCTGAAAGAAATATCGAGACTGCTGAAATCGCGCCTGCGCTACAACGACATGCTCTTCCGCATCGGCGGCGACGAGTTCCTCGCGATCATTCCCGCCTCTCTGGAGCAGATGGAGAAAATAGAAAAGCGTTTCGCGAGGGAAATGAAAAAGCTTTCACACTTCACGATGAAAGGCGGCCCGGAGGTGCGCTTTTCCTACGGCACCGCGGCCGGCCCCTTTCAGAAGATACGCGACCTCATCCAGAAGGCCGACGCCGGCATGTACCGCCACAAGGGAACGGGGAGGACATGAAAGCGCGGATACTCATCCGCGCCCATGCGCCGTGAAAGCGCGGATACTCATCCGCGCCCAAATGCCGTGAAAGCGCGAATACTCATCCGCGCCCATATGCCATGAAAGCGCGGATACTCATCCGCGCCCATAT
>CAZEAH010000085.1:4199-9114 GCA_964510075.1 uncultured Leptospirales bacterium
TACTCATCCGCGCCCATATGCCGTGAAAGCGCGGATACTCATCCGCGCCCATATGCCATGAAAGCGCGGATACTCATCCGCGCCCATATGCCGTGAAAGCGCGGATACTCATCCGCGCCCATATGACATGAAAGCGCGAATACTCATCCGCGCCCATATGCCGTGAAAGCGCGGATGCTATCTTCTCCTTCAGCGAATCTCCTCGATGCCCAGCGGATACTTCGACATCTCCTCGCAGCCGTCCCTGGTGATGACGATCGGGTTCTCGTAGCGGAAACCGATGTTCTCCTCCGGACACGCGTACTGCATGGCGCAGATAAGCACCTCGTTCTCGCGGTAGACGTGGTCGGGGTTCGTCCAGTACGGGAAGGGGCCGTCGTTAAGCCCGATACGCCACTCGTCGCCCATCATGCCGATGCCGTGCTCGAAACCGGGGACCATGTAGTCGGAGAACCCTCGCTCCTCGGCAAAGGCCATCATCCGGTCGGCAAGCTTCGACGGGGTGATGCCGGGCCGATAGGTTTTAAGCGTCAGCGCCACGATGTCGGTGAAATTTCTGGCGTGCCAGAACTGCCGGTCGGTCGCCGGGCCTATGAGATAGTTGTGCGAATGGTCGCCCAGGCCGAGCATGAACATGGCGTGGATGTCGACCATGAGCGGCTCCCCCGCCGCGAGTTTCTTGCGCGTCGCCGGAGTGCAGGCCCCTCCGGCAAGGCCGGTACGGTAGCCCGCCGCGATCTCGTTTCCGCCGGTAAAGCTCCACTCCCACTCGCTCCCCTCGCGCCGCATGGCGAGAGCGGCAAGCCCTGCTATCTCGGTCTCCGTCATCCCCTTCCATCCGCCGTCCTTTATGGCGTCGAACACGGCCCTGTGCCCGACGTCCACGATGCGCGAGGCCTCGCGGAAACGGTTTATCGTCCCCTGGTCCTTTACGATCGAAAGCGCGTCGACGATCGAATGCGCGTTGACGAGCTCGCATCCCTCGAGCGCCTCTGAATAGCGCTGGTACTCGTAATGCGTAAGCCAGCCCTCGGGGAGGTAATTGGACATGCCGCTCTCAATGCCGACACGGCCCCTGCCCCCTTTAAGCTGGTCTTTAATGAAATCGCTGATAAGCTCGATCTGGTCCTGGCCGCCCATCGGCACGAACCCGAAGACGCGGTCCTCGTCGATCCAGGTTTCGTCGGCGATTCGCGCCGCGTCGATAACGAAGCTGAAGGCCGCGGGCATGCCCTCGGCCGGAATCACCACGAAACTCCGCCAGGGGCAGAACGCGTCGAGCGTCCACGAAAGCGTCCGCAGGCGCGAGCCGAGGTACACGTCGATGCTCTGCTTCGCCATTTCGGCCTGTATGCTTTTTATGCGGGCCGGGAAGTCAATAAAATACGGTCCCTTGTTTTCCATGCGTGATGTCATTCTGTTACCTCTCTCTCCGTGTGGTCGGATCTCCGCCGCGTTTCAGTACTCGGCGGGAATCTTCGACAGGACCTTGTTGAGCCTGTCGGCGATCGAAGCGAGCTTGAGCGCCTTGATCATATTGCCCTTGAGCTTGAGTTTTCCCGTCATGAGGGCCTTCTGCGAACCGAGCTCGGCGCGCGATATCTGCGCGAACACCTGGTAGTCTCCGCTGATCCTGAACTCGGCGGCGGGCGGTTCGCCCTCGCCTATCGAAAGCTCGGCGAAATTTCCGTCCTCGAACTTGAAGAACAGATACCGGGTCTTCCCGTCCGGGCAGTTCTGGTAGATGTTGGACATGGAAGAGGTGATGTTGTTCATTTTTTCGGGGGAAAGCTCGCTCTTAAGCCTCTTTTCGGCCTCGTCCCGCCATTGTGGGCTCAAGTACTTCACCGTCTGTGCCATCCTTCGCCTCCCTTCAAAAGTGATAATCAGTCCCTGAACAGTCCGCGGGTCAAGAGATCGAGGGTTTCGTCGAAGATCTTCCGCATCTGCCTGCCCTCCGGCCGTATATACATACGTATGATGAACATCTTGTAGATGGAAAATATCGCTTTCGGCATGGTGCGGGGATTGACCTTTCTGAACACGCCGTCGGCCATGCCCTTTTCCAGGATGAAGCGTATCATGGCCATGGAGTTCCTGTTTATGCGCTCGTACGGGTCACGCACCGGGAACATGGGAAAGATTTCCGGATCGTGCACCAGCACATTCCTGAAATCGTCGTCCAGCGCCAGGTACTCGACCGCCTTAAGGCACATGGTGGTAAACATGGCCCTCGCGTCGCTTTCGCGCGCCACGGCCTCGCGCACACGCCTCTGCCACCGCAACAGGGCGTACTCCACGGCCTTCTCGTACAGCGCGCGCTTGTCCTTGGCGTACAGGTAGAGGTTCCCTTTGGTCATGCCGAGCTCCCCGGCGATGTCCTCCACCGTGGTCTTTTTAAACCCGTGGCGCGCGAACACCCTCAGGGCGGCCTCGTATACGGCCTCTAGCTTTTCCTTTTTTCTCATGGCCTCCACGGTGCCGGCGTTCGCAGCGCGCCGGACTATAAATAAATGAATAATATATTTATTTATTCATTTATAAAGAGCCCGTAAATTTTGTCAACGAATTAATGCCGTGTAAAGCCGCGGGGGAACGGGCACTCACGCGGGAATATCCGCGCACGATACAGCCCAATTCGTTTGACATATATCCGAAATGCCGCACACTGTCCCGAAACGATATCACGCCGGTAAAGGAGTTCCTTCTTTGTCCATCAAGCGTTCGCCGTACACGGCCCTGGCTGTTATTCTGTTCATGGCTTCCTCCCTCTCGTGCAAAAGGGCGCCCGATACGCTTTCGGTATCGTTCGTGGGCGACATCATCATGCATATACCGGTCAAGACGTGCGCGCGCCTGAACGATCTTCCCTCGGACAGGGAAGGCGTTTCGGCGAACAACGCCGGTTTCGATTACCTCTTCGAGCTGATAGCCCCGCGCCTGCTCGCCGCCGACGCCGCGCTGGGCAACCTCGAGTTTCCCGTGGCCTCACCGTTCGAGAGCAGACCGTACGTATTCAACTGCCGGCCCGAAGTGCTCGGCGCGCTTAAAAAAGCCGGCATATCGCTCGTCACGATCGCGAACAACCACATCCTGGACCAGAACTCCCCCGGCGCGCTCGAAACGATCGATCACCTGAAGCGCGCCGGAATCTCTTTTATCGGAGGCGGCGCGACGGCGGATGAGGCCGCTTCCGGTTTCGTATTCGAAAAATCGGGTATGCGCGTCGGGTTTATCGCGTGCACCGGCGTCATCAACACCGCCTTCCCCGGCGCGAACGGCGCCTTCCACCTGAACAATTTTTACAAAAAGGAGCTCATCTTTGAGCAGATCGACGCCATGAAATCGCGCGCCGACTTCATCGTAATGTCGGTGCACGCGGGCTCGGAATACGTTACCGGCCCGCTCTCAGCGGACAGCGCTCTTATGCGTGAATACTGCGAACGCGGCGTGGACCTCGTCGTCGGCCATCATCCTCACGTTCTCCAGGGGGTCGAGCGCTTCACCGCGGCCGACGGGAGGGCATGCCATATCTTTTACAGCCTGGGGAACTTCATCTCAAACCAGTCAAGCGAGCACTCCCTGAATCCCGGCGCGGCGCTCAGCACCCGCGACTCCGCGATCGTGACGCTCCGACTGGAGAGGGTAAAGGCGGGCCTCACGGCGCGGTACGAGGTCGTGCCCATACGCACGGTGAACGAGGTCGCACGGCACGCCTCCGGACGTTACTATCGGAGCATACGGCCCGTGGCGATCGCCGACGAACTGCGCCTCCTCGGGAACGATGAAAAGTCCGCCGAAGAGAAGGCCCGCTCGCTCAGGACGAGGATGGCGACGATCCGCGCGGCGGTCATGCGGGGTAAAGAATACGACACGGTGCGTTTCGTCGAGGAATAACCCCACGGGAACGCCACCATGAACAATCACCCGAAAAAGCGCCTAACGCGTCACCGTACAACGGGGCTTCCGCGCCCGACGCGTTTTACCGCGGCAGTCGCACTCGCGACCCTGCTTGCCGCTGCGTCGTGTACCGTCGCCGCCTGCCGCGAGCGGGGAGAACTTGTTATCGTCGCCCACTTTACCACTCCGATAGACTCCATCAGCATGGAGCAATGCTCGGCGATTCTCGAGGGACGCGTTTCCGATTTCCGCCGGATAGGGGGAAAGCCCGGCGCGGTGCGGCTTGTCGTCGACGAACGGATCGCCGGAGCTCTCGCGAAAACGCACCCGCGTCTCGGGGCACAAACGGCCCGGCTGGACGAGGACGAAACGCTCGCCTCGGACCGATCGCTCCTCGGCCTGTGCGACGCGCGGGCCATCAGACCCCACTTCAAAGTGATCGCCGTCGACGGCGTCTTTCCGTGGGGACGCCGCGATGACGGTTACACGATCGACCGCGACGCTCCGTACCCCCTGCTGTTGCCCGGCGCGGCGCCGTGGAAATCGGAGAAGTCATGTACCGTCGTGCAGACGGGAGTGACGGCGATGACGCGCGCCTTTATCGCCGGGGTCGACCGTTCCGGCGATGTTCTGTATCCGGTGCGGGAGACCGCCCCGATTACCGCGCAGGCGGACCTGGCCGTCACCTCGAACGAGGTGTCATTTCTCGAACCGTGCGCATATCCGCTTAAAGACCGCATGCGCTTTTGTTCTCCGACGCGCTTTTTCGGGATACTGAAGCATTCCGGTTTCGACGTCATCGAGCTCACCGGCAATCACAACAACGATTTCGGAAGAAAACACAACGCGCGCACCCTCCGACTGCTCGGTGAAAACGGGATGGCGTATTACGGCGGCGGCGCCGACCGCGCGGAGGCTGAATCCGTGCTCTATCTCACGGCGGGAGGACAGCGGATAGCCTTCATCGGATTCAATGAAGCCGGACCGCCGGAGGCGTGGGCGACCGACACCGAAG
>CAZEAH010000086.1:0-9089 GCA_964510075.1 uncultured Leptospirales bacterium
CTACGGGCTCTCCGAGACATCGAACGTTCTGACCTGCAACCCCCTCTTCACAAAGCGCAAACCCGGCAGCGTGGGGCTCCCCTGGCCGGACAACGACATAAAAATAGTCGACCTCGATACGGGAACGAAGGAACTTCCGCTCGGCGAGGCGGGCGAACTCATAGCGAAAGGCCCCACCATTATGTCCGAGTACTGGCGAAACGAGGGCGAAACCGCGATCGCGATGCGCGACGGCTGGCTCTATACCGGCGACATCGCCTATATGGACGAGGACGGCTACATCTTCATCGTCGACCGCAAGAAAGACATGATCCTTTCCAGCGGATTCAACGTATACCCGCGCGATATCGACGAGACCATGTACACGCACCCCAAAGTGCTCCGGGCCTGCGCGGTCGGGGTGCCTGACGAAAAGCGCGGCGAATCGGTGAAAGTGTTCATCGTGACGAAACCCGGAGAAAGCCTGACGGCGGACGAGGTGATCGCCCACTGCAGGGAGCGCCTTTCGGCCTACAAGGTGCCGCGCTTCGTCGAGTTCATCGACGACCTGCCGCTGACGGCCATCGGCAAGCCCGACCGCAAGGCGCTCAGGCAGCGCGAGATGGAGAAGCTTAAAAAGTAGTATCTCCGGCGTTTCGGGACGGCCGGGCGGCCGTCCCGAAACGAATTTCTCAAGAAATAGCGGATAACGATATGGCCTGCGGCCTATCGCCTCCCGGGTCTGTCCGCAACGCCCGAACGCGCCCCCCGAATCCCGGTAAAAATTCCCCGGAGTACGAGGACATGATCCGCTCATGGACGTCGTGCACCCAGACGGCGGGCGGCACCCTGTATACGGCGCCCAGAAAAAACAAAAGGGCGATAACGCCGACCAGTAGAAACAGCCCCCGGGGGTGCGCGGACTCACCGGAGGTATTGACAGCGTACTTCGCGAATGCCGTCCGGTTCAAAACCAGGTGGACCAGTGCGCATACAACGAGGAGCACCGCGAAGACTACATGCACCGTCTCCCACGATTCCCTGCTTATCCCCGGGAAGCTCCATCCGGTGATCTCGACCACCCTGCATGACGGCGCCACATAGAGCCCACCATCCGAAAACAACAGAATAAGCATCGCGAAGGCGGACGCGACCGAAAACATCGCACGCGCACGGTCGTATTACTTCCGTTCATCGATACACCTCTCACCCGGAGTATGATTCCCGTGTGCGCAGTGTCCGGTCTGACAACCGGCATCGGTGGATTCGGTCCGCACATGGTCATCTCCCGCGCGAAGACGTCGGATGAACCCCCCGCCGTACTGCTTGAAGAACGCCAGAACGGCCGCGATGAGGCCCAGCGAACCGATTCCCGTCGGACAGCCGGCATTCCCGCATACCGGACACACGCTGTTGAGGGCCAGCGCGCCGGCGAAGAGCGACCACCATCCGGCGAAACGCACCAGCCCCGCGGCCGCGGCCTTTTTAATCAGTTCGCGCAAGCCCGTAATAAAAACTCCGCGCCGTGGCGGCGGGGAAGGTACTTCCGGCTCACTCATGCGTTCACTTCTCCCTGGGGAAGGGCCACGCCATGATACCGCCCTCCATCACCTTTACGTTCTTCCATCCCCTGCCCTCCAACACCCGGGCGGCCTCGTAGCCGCGCAAGGATATCTTGCAGTAGCAGATTATCTCCGCGTTCTTGTCCTCGGGGAGCTCGTTCAGGCGGTTGCGCAGAGCGCCGATGGGGATGAGCCGCTCACCGACGCCTATGCGCATCTGCTCGTACTCGTCGGGCCCCCGTGCGTCGAGAATGAAGGGGGTTGCCCCGCCGTCCAGTTTTTTCTTTACCTCGGAGCATGAGACGCCCTTCATCCTCCCCTTCAGCTTGTTCTGCATAATATGTGCGGTGGCGATCGAATGGTCGATGGCCAGAGAAAACGGCGGCGCGTAGGGTAGATCCGCGTTCACCATGTCATCCACCGAGAGCCCGCCTTTTATCGCCATGGCCCAGATGGCAAGCTGCTTGCTTACGTCGCCCGGGCCAACGCACTGGGCCCCCAGTATTTTCCCGCTCTTTCGCTCAACGATCAGCTTGGTAACAAGAAGAAGGCCCGCCATAAATCCCGGCTTATCGGGGCTGGCGTTGATAACTGTTTCGATGTCCGTAAAACCGGCCGCCTGCGCCGCCTTCTCCGAGAGCCCGGTGGAACCGGCCGCAAAATCGAAGACCTTGCAGATACCCGTCTGTATGGTCCCGGGAAACGTGACGCTGTTAGCTGTCGCGGCGTTTTCCCCCGCCACCCGGCCCTGCAGGTTCGCCAGGTCTCCATAGGGAGCATGCACCTTCTTACCGGTAATGAGGTTAAGGGATTCCACGCAGTCCCCCGCCGCGTAAATGTCGGGATCGGATGTCTGCATGTACTCGTTGACCACGATTCCGCCGGTGGAACCGATCTCGAGCCCGGCGTCCCGGGCGAGCTTTGAGTTCGGGCTCACCCCGATCGCCACCACCGCGAGCTCGCAGGGCAGCTCGATGCCGTTCTGCAGCTTGACCCCGGTAAGCCTGCCGTTCTCACCGAGGAATTCGGCGATTCCGTTGTCGGTAATGACATTCGCGTTTTTGCTGCGCACGTGGTTCTCGACGAGCTTCGCCAGCTCCCAGTCGAGGAAGGTGAGAAGCTGCGGCAGCATCTCGATGACGGTTATTTCGATTCCGGCGAGCTGCAGCGCCTCGCAGGTTTCGATGCCGATGAGCCCCCCGCCGATAATGACGGCCTTTTTAATTTTCTTTTCGTCGCGGATTTTGCGCAGGTAATCGGCATCCTGCATGGACTGCAGAGTGGTAATGCCGTCAAGCCCCGCGCCGGGGATGGGCGGGATTTTCGGTACCGCGCCCGTGGCGAGGATTAGTTTATCGTATGACAGGTTTTCCGCTTTCCCGGTTTTCAAATCTTTTATCGAGACGGTCTTTGCCTTGCGGTCTATTCCAACGGCTTCCGTTTCCGTCCTGGCGACGATACCCTTGGCATTCAGGTAGAATTTCGGATCGCGCACGACACCGGTCGGCGTGCATATCAACAGGTTGCGATCGTCAAAAAATCCTCCAACGTAGTACGGATAACCGCACGACGCCATTGACAGGTCCGGCGACTTCTGGATGATGACGATCTCGGCGTCTTCATCCATGCGGCGGGCTTTCGCCGCGGCTTTCGGTCCGGCCGCCGAGCCCCCGATTACAATAATTCTCTTCTTTCCGCTCATAACAGACTCCTTCTCGTTTTACTCATACGGGCACCGGTAGTACCGCCCGCCCCCCGTAGTGGCTTCTTCAATCAGTCTCCGGGTGAGGAGCTCCTCGATGTGCTTGAGGGCCTCACTCCGGTGTATTCCAAGGCCGCTCGCGATATCCTCAACGGTGCACGGCCGCCTGCCGATTGCCTGTAAAACCCGCTCGCGCGTCGCGCTGAAACCGTCGGAGACCGATGTGTGCCGGTAGTCGGCTATTACTTCGGCGGGCGGCGTGAACATCCCCGCTATCTCGCGTAATTTCAGGAAGGGGACCTCTACCGCGCGGTCCTCAGCAGGAGGCCTCGTTACGGTATTGAGCTGGATACTGCCCGGGGCGATCCCGGCTACGAGGCCGGCAAGCTTCTCCACCTCATCACGCAACGACGTATAGCCGCCAAGGATAAACACCTCCAGTCACACCTCTCCGCGGTATACACGGCGAAATTCGGCCGGACCATCCATCACCCGAGCAAGCTCGAGTTCGGGACAGGGCCTGTTAACGGCCCGAAACATCGCCTCGTCGCCCGCATCGAGGGAGGGTATGACCAGATGAGCCTCGGAAAGCTGACGGCGCACCTCGTCGTTCCACAGAAGAGACCCGTTGGCAAGCACCGCGACCGGAATGTCGGTCATGGAACGCACCCGCTCGACGAGCTCCCCGAGCCTCGAATACAGTGTGGGCTCCCCGGAGCCGCTGAGCGTGATATACTCCGGACGGGATGACAGTCTCTCCCCGATCTCCCCGACGATATCGTCCAGCGGCACCCACTCCTTTCGCTCGACCGTCGTAAGAGTCGTTCTGCCGAGTTGACGATAGATGCAATCGTATGAACAGGTCTCGAAAGGAATACAATCGACCCCCGGAAAACGACCGAGCCCGCGGGATGGAACCGGGCCGAAAACGTATTTCGACGCCATCAGTGCCCCATCCCACTTGAGTATTTGTACATTTTTTTCACGGTTACGTCCATCCGGGAATACGCATATAATGATAACGATAACTGTTTTCAATAATTGGTTATAAAATCAACTCCATTTTCATGGAGCTTCGAATTCAGGCACACGGTGAAACGGCCCCGCCTGCCTCATCCCTTATATCAACCTGTCACAAAATCCATATGAATCCAAGATTTTCTTATTTTTCATGCTTTATTGTTTATTGCTGGATTTAATCGTCATTTTTCTATAAAAAAGTTGACAGGTGAGCGGATACGCAATACATTGATAATGAAAATCATTTTCAATAAGCACCATCGGAGGTTTGCCTGTGCGTGGACGTGGGCGAGGACCATGGTGGCAGGACCGGATTCAGGGTACGGGAGCGAGAATCACCGCCCCTCGTGAGCTTATAATAGAAATACTGCACGAGACCGACGATCACGTGAGCGCCGCAGACGTCTATATACGCGCCCACGAGATAAACCCATCCATCGGCCTGACGACGGTCTACCGCACCCTCGACATGCTGACCCAGCTGGGAATCGTCCAGAAATTCGATTTCGGCGATGGAAAAGCCAGATACGAACTGGTGAATAACCCGAACGGAAAACAACACCATCATCATCTGATATGCCTGCGATGCAAGACCATAATGGACTATTCCGAATTTCTCGATGAGGAACTGGAGTTCGTGAGCAAAACACAGGGGAAGCTTTCCAAAAAATACAACTTCTCCATTACGGATCACGCGATCAGCTTTTATGGCCTGTGCGAGCGGTGCAGGTGATTTTTTTTGGCCTTTTAATGAAAATGATTATCATTACTAAATACTACAGGAGGTGCATCATGCCAGGTGGAGACAGAACGGGCCCGCTCGGTTACGGACCCATGACGGGAAGAGGCGCCGGATACTGCGCCGGATACGTGACCCCGGGATATGGTAATCCGGCTTTCGGCCGGGGACGCGGGTTCGGCGGAGGCGGACGAGGCCGACGCAACATATTTTACGCGACCGGACTGCCGGGGTGGGCGCGGTTTAATCCGGTATATCCCGGGTGGATGGCGAACACTCCTTCCGGATATCCCAGGCCACTGACCCCCGAGAACGAGATGGCGGCGCTAAAAGCACAGTCCGATTTCTTTCAGAACCAGATTACGATGCTCAACGAACGCATTAGGGAGCTCGAGGCGATCGCTGCCGGACGGCAGGGTCAGGCCGAATAATACGAGAGAAGGCCATTGACGGCCGGCGCTTACCCGGCCGCCAATGGCCGGCCTTTTCGCGCCGATTGCGCTGTGCGCGACATTGCCATTACCATGAAAGGAGACGCCATGAAATTATGCATAACCTCAACAGGACGGTCTCTCGACAGTGATGTCGATCCCAGATTTGGTCGATGCGCGTATTTTATTATACTCGATTCCGACAGCATGGAATTTGAGGTTTTCGAGAATGACTCGTCCGGGGCCTCCGGAGGGGCCGGGGTCCAGTCCGGAAAGTTTGTCGCGGATAAAGGCGCAAAAATCGTGCTTACCGGCAATGTGGGCCCCAAGGCCTTCAGCACCCTTTCGTCCGCTGGCATTGAGATAATTACGGGGATGACGGGAATCACCGTCCGAAAGGCCGTTGAAGACTATCTAATGAAACGCCACAGTCCGGTTATCGGACCGACCGCAAAAGAGCATTCAGGATTGCGCGGGTAACGATCCTGCACAGGGGAAAAGAACTGAGACGGAGAGGCAGGAGACACGATCGTATGCCAGGCATTGCGGGGGGGTGCCGAAGTTCGCGTTCATTTCCTCTCCAGGGGGCATGGGCAAAAATAGTGGAGCACCTCAAACGGTCCGCATCTCCCGCCGCGGCTGGCGGAGGACCGAATATCAACGGCACTTGTTATACTTACGGCTATCGACCATCTTTCACCCATACGGCTGCTCCAGTTGTATCACCTAACCCGGACCATGACCAGGAACGAAAGGTGAAGAAACCGAGAACGGTAAAAGCTCAGGTGGACGGCTCGAAATGCGCCGGGTGCGGTCTCTGCGCCGACAGGTGCGTCCGGAGTGCCATTACACTGGACGGGATCGCTATTATAAACAGAGACATCTGCACCGGGTGCGGCAAATGTGTCGACGCGTGTCCGATCGGAGCGCTGTCGTTGAAGTAAATGTATTCGAACGGAGGAAATGCTTATGCGTGGCGGACAGGGACAAGGAGCAGGAGGAAGGGGCACCGGCCGGGACGGTGGTCAGGGCAGAGGACACGGCAGAGGACAGGGCGGCAACGCTCCCGGCGCGGGCGGAGAGTGCGTGTGCCCCGCGTGCGGAACGACCGCGCCTCATGAGCGTGGAATTCCATGCATGCAGAAAACATGCCCTCGATGCGGGACCCCGATGACACGAAAATAATTATCCTCGGTATCGCAAAAATTGTTTGATCACGGCCGTGTCGGGATCGATTATGGCCTGATTTCGAGTACCATGGAAAAACCGGACATACCCGACAACATGCGCCGCATGAACGATCCCGACGGCTCCGCGCTTGTCAAGGGATTGTGCGGCGATATGATGGAAATGTACCTCGTCATCGAAGACGGCCGCGTCGCACGCTCCAGCTTCCACACCGACGGCTGCTCCTCCTCGATCGCCTGCGGTTCGGCCGCGGCGCGTCTAGCCGACGGCAGATCCATCGACGAGGCCCTCAGGCTCTCTCCGGCCGACGTGATCGACGTCGTGGGAGACCTGCCACTCGAAAGCGCTCATTGCGCCATCCTTGCCATAATGACGCTCCACAGGGCGCTCGCCGACTACCTGCTCCGGTACAGCCGGGGCTGAAGCGGAAACAGGGATCAACCGGCACGCACGGGGAAAATGATGAGATCGAGCCTGGAATGCGTTCCCTGCCTGGTCAGGCAGACCATGGAATCGGTGCGCCACACGATAACCGACGAGGCCCGCGGGGAAGAGCTGTTGAGGAAATTCCTGCGCCAGATCGCCGATATGGACTTCACAGAGCCTCCGCCGGCGGTCGCCCGGAAAGTGCACCGCGCACTCCGCCGCGAATGCGGCGTGGACGACCCCTACCGCGACGCCAAGGACCGCTTTACCTCAATGGCGCTGGATCTCCTGCCGTCCCTGGAGGCGCGGATCGAATCGTCGGCGGACCCCTTCGACGCGGCCGTGCGTCTGGCCATCGCCGGCAATGTGATCGACCTGGGAGTCAACGGCGGGCTTACCGAAGAGGATGCGCTTCCGACAATGAACTCCGCGCTGGACCTGCCGGTGACCGGCGACGTCGGGGCCCTGGCCGAAGCCGTGCGCGCGGCGCGAAGCATCCTCTATCTGGCAGACAACGCGGGGGAGATCGTCTTCGATCGCCCGCTCATCCGCGCTCTGCCCGAGGGCCGGGTTACCTTTGCCGTGCGCGGCGCGCCGGTCATCAACGATGCGGTTATGCGCGATGCCGTCGCCGCCGGGATTCCGGATATCGCCCGCCTTATCGACAACGGATCGGACGCGCCCGGCACGATCCTCACTGATTGCAGCGACGAATTCAGGAGGGAGTTCGAGGACGCCGATGTGATCATTTCCAAGGGGCAGGGTAACTACGAAACGCTCTGCGACGAGGACGCGCCGATCTTCTTTCTCTTTAAAGTGAAATGCCCCACCGTCGCGCGGCACTGCGGCCTGCCTCTCGGATCACACGCGCTGCTTAGGAGGCGCGGCCTCTCCTGACGCACCGAACCCGGGTTCCTGCTCATCCCGCCGGGTAGCGCTCAACGAACCGCACGACCACCCCGCGCAGGCGATCATCCAGGTGCGCGAGCGCCCTGGCGCGAATGCCCCCGGGAACACCGCCGTAGAAGGCCCCGGCCACCGCGCCGGCAATGCAGGCGATGGTATCACTGTCCCCGCCGAGCGAAACCGCCTTGCGCACGGCATCCTCGAAATCCACGGACTCCATGAATGCAATGAGCGCCTCCGGCACCGAGCCCTGGCACGACACATCGAAGCGATATGAGGGCCGGATCCCGTCGATGGTGCGGGTCAGGTCGTAGCCGAACTCCGATTCGACGAAATGCCGGATGTCATCCTTCGATGAGCCGGTCCGCGCCATGAAGACCGCCGCGGCCACGGCCCGCGCTCCTTTTATACCCTCCGGATGGTCGTGCGTCGCCGCGGCGCTGGAGGCCGCCTCGTCCAGAACGCGCCCGATGGTATCGAAGGCGTATCCCACCGGACTCACGCGCATGGCCGAGCCGTTCCCCCAGCTGTTGTACGGCCCGGCCCCGGGAGTTGAGGCCCAGCGCCTGAACGATCCGCCGTAGCCGGCGTGCGGGTAGAGGGCGTGCCATTCCCGGAGTTTCTCCGCGTACGGAGCACCGCACAGGATGGCGTCCGCCACCGCCACCGTGAGCACCGTGTCGTCGGTAAAACGGCAGGACCGGCCGAACAGCGGGAAGTCGGTCCGCTTGATGTTGTGATGCTCGTAGATTGAGCCGACGATGTCGCCGATTATGGCACCGACCACCGGAATCACCCTTTAGCGAATATCGTGGAAGCGTTGATACGCTTCCACGCAGTCTGATTCTTCTACTTCTCGGCCTCCAGCACCGCGTTCTTCACCCGGTCCATGTCCGCCGGATAATGCCGCGATCCGAGCCACAGGAGAAAGGCCGCGACGATGCCGGAGAAGGCCACGATGATAAGCGCCGTCTTCAGGCCGGCCGCGCCCCCTCCCAGCGCGTCGGAGATCACGCCCACCACGATCGGCGCCCATCCGCCGCCGAAAACGTACATGCAGAAGACGGCCATCCCCCACGAGGTGCCCTTGAGCGCCGGCATAACCACGTCCTGGGAAACCGCGTTGAGCGCCGGCG
>CAZEAH010000087.1:0-9061 GCA_964510075.1 uncultured Leptospirales bacterium
GATGAGCTTGGACGCCTTACGCGGAACCGCCTTCAGAACATCGACGGCCTCGGGAAACGAGAAGCCCCGTATTTCATCCGCGACGAGACGGGCCTTCTGTGCCGAGATCCTCTGATATTTGGAAATCGCCTTAGCTTCCATGTATAATTCCTCGCCTATTTCTTCTTCTTCGCTACCTTGTCATCCTTGCTCGTGTGGCCCCTGTAGGTGCGCGTCGGCGCAAACTCGCCCAGCTTGTGGCCCACCATCTGCTCGGTGACATAGACCGGAATGAAATTTTTCCCGTTGTGCACCATCAGCGTGTGGCCTATCATTTCGGGAAAAATCGTCGAACGCCTGGACCAGGTCTTAAGGGCCTTCTTCGTGTTGGTCGAGTTCATCTCCTCGACCTTCTTGAAGAGTTTGATGTCGATATACGGGCCTTTCTTTATCGAGCGAGCCATGGCTTACTTCCTTCTCTTTATAATCATGGAATTGCTGTACTTCTTCTTTTTCCTCGTCTTATATCCCTTGGTCGGCATGCCGGTAGGTGATACGGGATGCCGTCCGCCGGATGATTTCCCCTCGCCGCCGCCCAGCGGATGGTCGATCGGATTCATGGCAACACCGCGTACCTTCGGACGCCTGTTGAGCCAGCGCGAACGGCCCGCTTTGCCGATTGTCACGTTGACATGGTCCTTGTTGCCGACCTCGCCTATGGTGGCGAAACACTCTTTGTTTACCTTTCGGATTTCGCCGGAAGGAAGTTTTACCATGCAATAATCGCCTTCGCGCGCCGCGATCTGCGCGCTCGTTCCCGCGGAGCGAACGATCTGCCCCCCCTTCCCTCGATGAAGCTCTACATTATAAATATTCGTACCCACGGGGATGTTCTTCAGAGGCAGGCTGTTGCCGACCTTAAACTCGGCGTTCTCTCCTGAAATGACCGTATCGCCCACCCTGAGCGCTTCCGGAGCGATTATATATCGCTTCTCTCCATCGGCATAGGCTATCAACGCTATGTTGGCCGAACGATTGGGATCGTATTCTATGGTCTCGACGCGCCCTTCAATATCGAACTTATTACGCTTGAAATCGATAATCCTGTACTTCTGCTTGTGACCGCCGCCGCGCCTGCGTACGGATATCTTACCGTCGTGGCCCCTGCCCGCGAATTCCTTTTTCCCGACACAAAGCGGCTTGTACGGCTTGTCCGATGTGATCTCCTCTTTCGTCAGAACCGTCTGGTACCGCCTTGTTTTGGTAACCGGTTTGAATTTCTTGATTCCCATGTCAGTTTCCCCGTTCTCTCGTTTGCGGTACGCCGCGTCACTGGTTCTCGAAGAGATCGATCTTCTCGCCTTCTTTCAGCGTAACGATCGCCTTTTTCCACGCGGGAGTAATCCCATACTGATGCCGGACCCTCTTCTGCTTTCCGCGTACGATCATAACATTGACCTGTTCCGCGGTTACATTGAAAATCTCTTTTACCGCCTTCTTGATCATCAGCTTGTTCGCCCGCAGCGACACCCGAAAAACGTATTTTTTGTTTTCGGATAGCTCGGTGCTCTTCTCCGAGAGCACCGGCCGAATTATCACATCATTGTAATCCATCGTTATTCACCTTTTGCGTACTTCTCGTTAAGGTACTTTACGGCGCCCTCGGTGAGAACAAGCGTCTTCGAATAGAAGATGTCCCTGCCGGAAATCCTTTTGACGTTATTATATATAAACCAAGGAATGTTGCGCAGCGCCCTTTTAAGCATCGAATCCTCGCTGTCGGTTACGAGAACACCCTTCTGGACGTTTAAAGCCTTTCCTATTACGGCAATATCCTTCGTTTTTCCGCTTTCTACCTTCAGATCTTCGACGACCCTGATGGCGCCTTCCTTCGCTTTAAGAGAGAACAAAGCCCTGTATGCCGCGCTCTTCAAACCTTTTGGAAGCTCAATACGGTAGTCGCGGGGCTGTGGACCGAATATGGTGCCGCCCCCCTTCCACTGAGGTGCCCTTGTGCTTCCCTGGCGCGCTCTGCCGGTACCTTTCTGCTTATACGGCTTCGCGCCGCCTCCGCTTACAAACGACCGCTCTTTGACGCAGTGAGTCCCCTGTCGGAGGTTAGCGTTCGCGGCTTTTACGAGCTCATAAATGAGAACATCGTTGATTTTCGCATTGAAAACGCGATCGTCCAGTTCCACCTGTCCGACCACCTTGCCGTCTTTCGATAGTTTATCAAGGATCATTGCGCGCCTGCCTACTTCTCTTTGACTGTGATCAGGGAATCTTTGCGCCCCGGAATAGCCCCGGATATAAGTACGATATTCTTATCCTTCAAGATCTTCACTATTTTAAGGTTCTTTACCGTTACTCGCTCACCACCGTCCCTGCCCGGCATCTTCTGCCCCTTCCAGACCTCTCCGGGGAAGGTATGCGCACCAATGGAACCGGGAGCGCGATGGAAGTCCGAACCATGGGTCTTGCGACCTCCGCCGAAACCATGACGCTTCATGACACCGGCGAAACCCTTACCCTTTGAAACACCCGTTACGCTGACAATCTGGTTTTCAGCGAATATCTCGCAAGTTACGATGCTTCCCACGTCAAGAGACTCGTCGAAAAGTTCAACCTCGCCCATAACGCGCTTTGGGGTGATATTTCTCTTTTTTAAGTCATTTAACACCGGCCGGGTCAGTTTTCGCTCGGGAACATCTTCAAATCCGAGCTTGAGTGACGAATAGCCGTCCTTTTCCGGAGTCTTTTTCTGAACAACGACACAGGGACCCAGCGTGCATACCGTAACCGGTATCATCGTGCCGTCTTCGGATATATACTGGCTCATTCCGATTTTTCTGCCTATAAGCGCCTTTTTCATCACACTAACCCATACTCATTAAGAGAGTTATTCCCCATAAGCTTATAAAAAGCACATCCGACGTGTAAAGAATCTCAAACCCGGGTTCAGGATTTTATGTCAACAGAGACACCGGCGGGGAGTTCGAGCTTCATCAGCGCCTCTACCGTATCCGAGTTCGGATCGATAATGTCGATCAGGCGCTTGTGAGTGCGTATCTCAAATTGCTCACGCGACTTCTTATTGACGTGCGGTGACCGCAGAACGCAGAACTTTTCTATTTTGGTCGGCAGTGGAATAGGACCCGCCACCCGCGCACCGCTTCTGTTCGTCGTCGCGACTATCTTGGCCGCCGACTGGTCGAGCAGCTTGGCATCGAAAGACCGCAACTTAACCCTGATTTTTTGCCCTGTAATCTTCGCCACTGTAGTATCCTGTTAGAACTTAGCTTGATTTGTCAGATCAAAACATAAAGGCGTGCATCATAATAACTGCCGGCCGCTGGAAGACGCGGCCGGACAACTATTCAGGCACAGGCCTATTTATTCAAGTTTTTTTTACAAATTATTCAAGGATCTTGGTCACAACCCCCGCACCGACGGTCCTCCCCCCCTCGCGGATGGCGAAACGGAGGGTTTCTTCCATCGCCACCGGAGTGATGAGCTCAACGGTCATCGTGATGTTGTCACCCGGCATCACCATCTCAACACCCTCGGGCAGGTTGATCATGCCGGTTACGTCCGTTGTTCGAAAATAGAACTGAGGACGATAATTGTTAAAGAAAGGAGTGTGCCGTCCGCCTTCTTCTTTGGAAAGAACATATACCTCGCCGAGGAACTTCTTGTGCGGAGTGATCGAGCCCGGCTTGGCGAGCACCTGACCGCGCTCAACCTCTTCCTTAGCGGTACCGCGAAGCAGACAACCGACGTTGTCGCCCGCAATACCTTCATCCAGAATCTTTCGGAACATCTCGACGCCTGTGCAGACCGTTTTCTTGGTTTCAACAAAACCTACAATTTCAACTTCCTCACCGGTCCTCACTACACCGCGCTCGATTCTGCCCGTCACAACCGTTCCGCGGCCTGTGATCGAGAAAACGTCCTCGATCGGCATAAGGAAGGGCTTGTCCTTGGCGCGCTCGGGGGTCGGGATATAGGAATCCAGAGCGTCTGCGAGCTTGAGGATCGGGCCGCAGGCCTCACAGTCCGCCTTTCCGCAACCGCACTCCATCGCCTTGAGAGCCGAGCCGGGAACTATAGGGGTATCGTCTCCGGGATATTCATATTTGCTGAGCAGCTCGCGAATCTCCATTTCGACAAGCTCGATGAGCTCAGCGCGGTCCGCCGGATCGAGCTGGTCAACCTTATTGAGGAAGACAATGATATAAGGAACGTTAACCTGACGGGCCAGAAGAACGTGTTCCTTGGTCTGAGGCATGGGACCATCGGTCGCCGCGACGACGAGAATGGCGGCATCCATCTGCGCCGCGCCGGTAATCATGTTCTTGATATAGTCGGCATGGCCGGGGCAGTCAACATGCGCATAGTGGCGGTTCTTGGTCTCATACTCCTGGTGAGAGGTCGCGATCGTTATGCCACGGGCCTTCTCCTCGGGAGCGTTGTCAATCTGATCGTAGTTTACAGCCTTGTTCTTGCCGCCTATTGCGGCGGTAAGGCACTTTGTAATCGCGGATGTCAACGTGGTCTTCCCATGGTCGATATGTCCAATCGTCCCCACGTTAACATGCGGTTTAGACCTGTCGAATTTTTCCTTAGCCATTGTATTTCTCCTTAAAATATATTCGTCGATAGATGATACCCGCGCTTCACACGGCATTCAACCGGGCCCTCGCGCTATCAGAATACCGGTAATATTGTGCTATTTACAAGTAAAAGAGGATAGAAATCCAGAAAACGAACAGGACATCCTCGCCCGTGAATACAAAAACCGAGTGTATGAATTTAAAAAATACGGGCTCATTCTGTCAACAAATTAATTCCAATTAATATTATTTTTAGAATGCCCCGCCTGCCTCCCGGTCCATATCAGTAAAGCCTGCCCGTAAGCCGCGCCACTATGGTATCGGTAATGGTCTTCGGCACCTGGTCATAATGACTGAACTGCAGGGTATGCGAGGCCCTGCCCTGGCTCAGGGATCGCACCCCCGTCGCGTATCCAAAGACCTCGGAGAGCGGCACATGGGCATCGACCACTCTTAACTGTCCCTGCATATCGATACCGTCGATTTTTCCGCGCCGGCTGTTGATGTCGCTTATGATATCCCCCATGTACTCATCGGGAACCACCACCTCGAGTTTCATTATTGGTTCGAGGAGGGTTGGTTCTGCCTTTCTCGCTCCGTCTTTTACGGCCATTGTCGCCGCGATTCTGTAGGCCACATCGACCGAATCGGCCTCGTTGTAGCTTCCACCCGTCAGGATCGTTTTAATGTCAACCATTCTGTAACCGGCGAGAACACCCGCTTCCATTGCGTCTCGTACGCCGTTTTCGATTACCGGAATGAAAGCATCCGGAATAACTCCGGCCTGCAGCCGGTTTTCGAACTGGATACCGGTACCGGGTTTTCCGGGTTCGAGAACAAGTACGACATGACCGAACTGGTTCTTGCCGCCGATCTGGCGCTCATACCGGTTCTCCATCTCAACTTTGCGGGTAATAGTCTCTTTGTACGCAACCTGCGGCTTACCGATATTGGCGCTCACATTGAACTCACGGGTCAGTCGGTCGATAATTATTTCCAGATGCAGCTCGCCCATGCCCGATATGAGGTTCTGCCCGGTTTCTGCATCGATTTTGACCCTGAATGTCGGGTCTTCATCCTCCAGGCGGCGCAGTGCTGCATTCATCTTTTCCTGATCAGCCTTGCTGCGCGGCTCAATGGCGATGGAGATAACCGGATCGGGAAACTGCATCTTTTCGAGTAGTATCGGTGATTTTTCATCACAGAGCGTATCACCCGTTCGCGCGGTTTTGATTCCGACGAGCGCGACGATATCGCCGGTATATACCTCCGAGACCTCTTCCCTGTCGTTTGCGTGCATACGAAGGATTCTTCCTATGCGCTCCTTCTTCCCGTCAGAAACATTCAGCACGGTATCGCCGGTCTTTATGTGTCCAGAGTACACACGGATGTAGGAGAGTCGCCCCACATAGGGATCGGACATGATCTTGAAGGCCAGGGCGGAAAACGGCTCCTTGTCGTTCGCCTCGCGTATTTCGATTTCCGCGAGGTTTTTCGGATTATGCCCCTCTACCGGTTTCACGTCTCTGGGAGAGGGAAGGTACTCTACAATGGCGTCAAGAAGGGGCTGTACGCCGCGGTTTTTAAGTGCACTTCCGCAAAAAACGGGGAATAAATGTGAAGAAAGCGTAACATCACGAACCGCCTTTCGGACAAGACTTTCGTCGATCGCACCACCCTCGAGAAAAGCCTCCATTATCTCATCGTTATGCTCCGCCAGGGTTTCGATCAATCGTTCGCGATATGCCGCGGCCAGGTCGGCAAACTCGGGAGAAATTACCCTCTCTTCGAAACGCTCGCCCAGCTGATCGGTCCATACAATGCTTTTCATTCTGATCAAATCGATCACGCCCGTAAAACGATCTTCCGCTCCCATCGGAATCTGAAGCGGAAGAGGCCTGGCGTATAATTTATCTTGTATCATCGACAGACAGCGTTCGAAATCCGCCCCCACGCGGTCCATCTTGTTGACGAAGCAAATTCTGGGTATATGGTAACGATCGGCCTGTCTCCATACTGTCTCTGATTGCGGCTCCACGCCGGCGACTCCGTCGAATACGGCGATTGCCGAATCGAGAACCCGCAGGGAGCGTTCCACTTCCATGGTGAAGTCGACATGGCCGGGGGTATCGATAATATTTATGCGGGTATTCTTCCACATGGTGGTGGTGGCGGCGGCGGTGATTGTGATTCCCCGCTCTTTCTCCTGTACCATCCAGTCCATCTCCGCCGTGCCCTCGTGGACCTCCCCCAGCTTATAGGTTTTGCCGGTATAATAGAGGATACGCTCGGTAAGCGTGGTTTTACCCGCATCGATATGCGCCATGATGCCGATATTCCTGGTCCTGTTTAAAGGAAGCTCTCTTCCCATAGTCTTCTTCGCCTTTAATAATTGCCTGGAGTGACGGTTGCGCGGGCGGTGCCGTACGGCGTCGCCCCCTTCCCGCCAGGTCGACATATACTCTCATCAGGCGGGATTACGTCCTTATACATAAATACCAGGGGTTTCCCCTGGTATTTTTTTAACGCGCCGTAGTACCTTCTCTTTCAGAATTTATAATGCGAGAAGGCCTTGTTGGCTTCGGCCATCTTATGCGTATCTTCCTTCTTCTTGATTGTGGTGCCGGTATTATTATACGCGTCCATCAGCTCGCCGGCGAGTTTCTGATACATCGTCTTTTCGGAGCGCGAACGCGAATAGTTGATGATCCACCGGATTCCCAGCGCCTGGCGCCGCTCGGGGCGTATCTCCACCGGGACCTGATAGGTAGCTCCGCCGACCCTTCTCGACTTTACCTCGACTACCGGCTTTACATTTTCAAGCGCCTGCATGAAAACCTCGACCGGATCCTTCTTGGCCCTCTGCTCGAGTATATCCATGGCTTTATAGAATATAGTTTCCGAAACACCCTTCTTGCCCTCGAACATCATGCAGTTGATGAACTTGGTGATAAGGACGCTGCCGTACTTTGGATCGGGCAGCACCTCTCGCTTTATGGGTCTTCTTCTCCGTGGCATTGTATCCTCTTTATTCGCTATCCGTTAATTTCATTCTAATCGTCAGGCCTTCGGCCTCTTCGATCCGTATTTGGACCGGCTCTTCCGCCGCGAATCGACACCCAGCGAGTCGAGCGTTCCGCGGACGATATGGTATCTAACGCCGGGAAGGTCTTTTACCCTCCCGCCTCTCACAAGAACGGCAGAGTGCTCCTGAAGGTTGTGCCCTATCCCCGGTATATATGCCGTCACTTCGATACCGTTTGTCAGACGCACACGGGCGACTTTGCGAAGCGCCGAGTTCGGTTTTTTAGGGGTTACCGTCATAACGCGGGTGCACACGCCGCGCTTCTGCGGACACGACTTCAGGGCGGGAGATTTGGATTTCTTCTTTTTGCTTTCCCGTCCAATACGAACAAGCTGGTTGATAGTTGGCATCGTTGCTCCTCTATAATGACCGTATAATATCTCCGCTTCCGGCTACCGGGCGCACGGCCCGGCGAAACGCAGACAGAGAGAATTCACCCGGCGAGAGCTTTACCCTTGAAATTTAAGGCCCCTTTTGTCAAGGATTTTATTGCTCCGCCGGCTGCTCCTCGACTTCCGCGGGCTTTTCCGCCTGCACGCCGTCCAGGTCGCCCGGTTCGTTCTGATACACCTCGATTCTGTTGTACTCACGGACTCCCGTACCCGCGGGGATAAGGTGTCCTATAATAACGTTTTCCTTGAGGCCCCGTAGCTGGTCGACCTTACCCTTAATGGCCGCGTCGGTGAGTACGCGTGTCGTCTCCTGGAAAGAGGCCGCCGAAATGAATGATTCTGTATTGAGGGCCGCTTTGGTGATCCCCATAAGAACCGGAATCGCCGTGGCGGGCTTTCCTCCCTCGCTCAGCACGCGCTCGTTTTCGTCGATGAAATCGAACTTGTCGATGATCTGCTCGACGACAAAGGTCGTATCGCCGGGCTCCGTGATCCGCACCTTTCGAAGCATCTGGCGCACGATAATCTCGATGTGCTTGTCGTTTATCGCCACACCCTGCAGACGGTACACACCCTGGATCTCGTTTACGAGGAACTTCTGCAGTTCCCTCGGACCCTTGATTGCGAGAATATCGTGGGGGTCAATGGGCCCGTCGTCGATCTTCTCGCCCTTCCCTATCCAGTCACCATCGAGAACGCGCAAGAACTTGGAAGATGGTATTGAATATTCTTTCTCTACCTTGTCCTCGCCAGTGATGATGATCTTGCGCTTGTTCTTTACCGTGTCCCCGATTGTAACAGTTCCATCAATCTCCGAAAGAGTCGCCGCGTCGCGGGGGGTGCGCGCTTCGAAGAGCTCCGCCACGCGGGGAAGTCCACCGGTAATGTCCTTGGTCTTTTCCACCTCGCGCGGTATCTTCGCCAGGATGGCCCCCGCCTTGACGGTTTCACCGCTGTTTACCATGAGGTGTGCGCCTTTCGGGAGCAGATAG
>CAZEAH010000088.1:0-9050 GCA_964510075.1 uncultured Leptospirales bacterium
GATTTCGACGGCGTCGAGTCGCGCAGTGGATCAGGAGCGGGGAGGTTGAGGTGAACGCGCGCCGCTAGCACGCCGTCGACCGAGAGCAGCGTGCGCTCGAGATCACCCGCTGTCCCCGCGACGAGCTGCGCGTGCTCTGCCGCCTGAGACGGGACGAGCGCGCCTTTGTCCATGGCGTCGAGGACTCCGGCAGGTTTCGGGCGCGGCAGCTCCTCGGCCCAGTTCTGCGTTTTCCAGAACGACAGGTGTAACAGGGCGAGCAGAAAATTGAACGATCCTCCGGTATACAGCAGCGTCTTTCTCATGGCGGCCTCCCTTCGATTTTTCGCCAGTGGCGGTTAATAGATGTTCGGCGCGGCCGCGCAGCAGGTCAACATCTATTCAGCGACCGCGGCGTTCCACCCACCATCAGCCGGAAATCGGTTGTTGACTTCAAAAACCCGCCGGGGTACACTCCTATCATAAGACCACACGGCGCGCGCCGGACCCTCTCGTCTCCAATAACAGGAGCACCGACGAGGGGCGCGCGCCGAACATACATCACACGGAGGAGTCACATGAAAAAGATACTGATAACGGTATCGGCGTTTCTTTTCGTCTCGGGCCTCATGGCGGCCGACGCCATGGCGAAATGCTACAGTTTCAGCAGCGAGAGCGAGATCAAGGTGTGCGTTCCCGGCGATTCGTTCTCGGACAGAAAGCTGGCCCAGGACATCTGCAAGAAGGTCAAGGGTTCGGACTGCGGCAATATTTCTGTCTACTCGAGCTCCTGCCACAGCAACTCGAACAAGTGCTACGACCAGAACGGGAAAGCCAGCCGCAGTCTGAGCGGGTACTGACCATTTTAGAGAACATTATTATGAAGGCCGCCCGTGCTTTCTTTGAAAGCATGACGCGGCCTTATCCACTATCCGACTAATGCCCAATTATACCGCATGCCGTTCCGCTATGAGGAGAAGCTCCCGGCCGATCCCCTTTCCGCGGAATTCTGGAAGCACCCCCATGCCCAGAACGCCGACATGGGTGAATCCTTCCTAGAGGCGCGGCAGGATGTCGCGCCAGCCGACGACCCGCTCACCGGAGAGCGCGAAGTACTGGGCGAGGTCGCTCTCGACGATCGACCGCACGAACTCGACCGTGCGTTCCTCCGGGAAGCCCGTTACCGCCGCCAGGTACTTCCTCTCCCGCGCCACGGCGTCTACCGCCCGGCGGAACGAGGCGGCGTATTCCGGAGAGGAACGAATATAACGGACCGTGTCCATCGGTCAGCCTTCAGCGCGTTTCTGCGCGCATGCGCTCCACCCAGAACTCATCCATCCTGATCAGGCGGTTCTTTTTCAAATTTTCTCTGACAATCCATTGAATATGCTTTCCCGGACTTACGGCCATGGCCTCGAAGGCCGCTTTCCCCACCACGGGCGAGGCGGCGACGGCGACGCTCCAGCCGTAGCCAAGCGCTTTCCTGAGCGCGACCTGGCCGTCGGTAAGCCGGTCGGCCCTCGCCAGTTCCTCCGTTATCATGCCAAGGATCCTGAGCACGGCCGCGGTCACGGAGGCGTCTTTAAGAAGCTTCGGTTCGCAGAGCGCCGCGACGACCGCGCGCCGTTCGAGGGCGTTGCCGTCGACCCAGGGCCGCAGGGCCGCCATAACCTCGTCCATCCGCCCCTCCGCTATCTCCTGTATCCCCATCGCCACCGCCTCCCTGATGCGCCAGCTCGGGTGTACCGCGAAGGCCCTTACCGAGGCGATCGCCCCGACGATATCACCACCACTGCGGAGAACGCACCGCGCCACTATGCCGCACATAACGACAAATTCCTTCGGCGAGTTGTTGAGATCATCGTCGTAATACGAAAGGCACTCCTCGGCCTCCTGTTCGCTCGCGCTCGCGGCGAACGAGTATAAAAGCTCGAGGTTTCCCCTCGGCCCGGGGAGACCGGAATTTTTAAGCAGATGTTCGATTTTTTCGCTCACGGTGAACGCTCCGTATTCGCAATGGTTATTGATCCGCGACATGTAAAAGAAGAGCATAGCATCCTTAATCCGATCCGTCAAATGATTTCAAAGCGCATGCCGGACGCATGACGTGTTTAGCCGAACCACCATCCGTTCAAGGAATCGAAAATGAGGCATGCGGATATGTACGTTATTTACCATAAATAACGGGACGTGCGACCGGGAACGGCTTGAAAAACACCGGAATAACGAAAAGCATTGCGGCAAATTCGTGGCCTGCGATTTCACGAGGACTTCCTCGCTCTTCGCCGAGTACGGAGTCAGGCTGGCGTTTACCTGACACTGTCACGCGCAAACCATCACCCTGAGGAAACCGGAAGGAACGGGTCGGTTCGTATATAATATCGAGACCGGCTCGTTCGTAACCCATCCCTGCCCTTACGGGGTGATCGGCATCGACCGGAACCAGAACGCGCGCGTGGAGGGCTGGAACACCGACCTGCCTCCCTCCGACAACGCAGTCACGATCAATCTGATGAACGGAGAATGGAGATAGCGGGGAGCCTGCGAACCGTTCGGGACCCCGCAATCATCAGAGCAGGGGTGCGCGCGGCATTATTCGGATACGGCATGGTCACGGCTCGCGCGCCCGTCGCCGGTGATCGGAATGCCCGCTCCGAGATAACGCGGTGCGGGCTTCAATACTTCCGCATAGAGGAAGTCCTTCACGCGCGCGGGTATCTCCCTTGCCGCATAACGGAAGATGTGACGGTATTCCCTGCGGTCGGCGGCGAGACCCTGCGCCCTGATGCCGAGCGACGACGCGATGTACAGCGCGCGGGGCAGATGGTATTCCTGCGTAACGAGTATGGCCGACTCAACCGCGAAGACTTCCTTCGCGCGCACCATGCTGTCGTACGTTGAGAATCCCGCGTAATCGGTGAAAATGTCCCGCTCGGGGACCTCCTGCTTGCGGAGCCAGTGGTGGATGGTATTGACCTCGTCGTAATAGGGCGTGCCGTGGTCTCCGGTAACGAGTATCTTGCCGACCCTCCCCGCCCGGTACAGCTCGATCGCCGCGATAATGCGGTCGTACACCACGGGCGAGACGCGCCTTCCGCTGTACACGCCCGCGCCGAGGAGCACCGCCGCCTGCGCGGGCGCGCATTCCGCGGCCGAGCGCCGGATATGGGGTTCTGCTCCGCTGACAATATACGCATTTATTCGCCAGACCGCCCCTGCACACAACAGAAGCGGCAGAAGCGTGAAAACGAGAATTATCCTTAACATTTTCATTACAGGGATCTTCCGGGGACCACTCACTACCCGAACAGCGCTATGTGGTCAAGCACATTAAGCGACTTCCCGACATCAGATACATCGTCCGGACCGAAAATCCCTCTTGCAAACAATTCAAATCGGTGTATATTGAAATTACGAAGAGAACCCGGCGCGCGCCCGTTTAGCGCACGAGTGATGCCCGGAAATCGATCATGGACACAATACGGCTCGGTATAAGCACCTGTCTGCTCGGCGAGAACGTCCGCTACGACGGAGGCCACAAGCTCGACCGGTATCTCCGCGACACGCTGGGAGCGTACGTCGACTTTGTGCCCGTATGCCCGGAGGTGGAGGCCGGTTTCGGCATACCGAGAGAGGCGTTCCGCCTCGTCGGCGAGGCCTCGGCGCCGCGTCTTGTCACCATCAAGACGAAAATCGACCACACGGAACGAATGGAAACCTGGGCACGCACGCGCGTAAAGGAACTTGGAAAAGAAGACCTCTGCGGGTTCGTGTTTAAAAGCGATTCGCCCTCCAGCGGGATGGAGCGCGTAAAGGTTTACGACGCCAACGGCGTTCCGCGCAAGGCGGCATCCGGCATCTTCGCCCGCATCTTCATGGAAGCATTCCCCCTTCTCCCGGTCGAGGAAGAAGGGCGGCTCCACGACCCGCTGTTGCGCGAGAACTTCATCGAGCGGATATTCACCTGCCTGCGCTGGAAGCAGGCGATGGCCTCCGGAAGGAAAATCTCGTCGCTCGTCGACTTTCACACCCGGAACAAGCTTTTACTTCTCTGCCATAGTCCGAAACACTACCAGGAGGCCGGGCGGCTGGTGGCGAACGCGAAGAAAGCACCCTTCGGCGAAATCGAGTCGCAATATACGAAACTGCTGATGGACGCGATGTCGATCAAGGCGACTCCGGCGCGCCACGTCAACGTCCTTCAACACATCGCGGGATATTTCAAAAAACTTCTCACACCCGACGAAAAGCGGGAACTCGGGGAGGTGATTCATAACTATCGAACGGGGCTTGTGCCGCTCATCGTCCCCGTCACCCTGCTGAACCACTACATCAGGAAGTTCGGCGAGCCCTATCTCAAATCGCAGACCTATCTCAACCCGCACCCTGTCGAGCTTAAACTCCGCAACCACGCGTAATAGGCGGGCCGTTTCACCGTCATCCTCCGCGGCATGCGCCTTCAGGGCATGCCGTGAAGCACGACCTCGACACCGATGTGGTCGGAGACAAAGCGCCCTTTCACCGGTTCGTTGAAGATAAGCCTGGCCGATTTGACCGACTCCGGCCCGAAGTGCTTCGACAGGAAGATGAAATCGATTCGTCGCGGCACCGTGCGGTCGAACTCGGCCTCGAGCGCGTCGATGCCGCGCTTCGGCGTCTTCCCGTCGGCCTCGAAGGGCGAGCCGTCGTGCTTCGTGTTGGGATTGACGGTTGGGTCCCAGGTGTACCCCGCCCTTCCGGGGTTTTTTACGGCCCACGGGTCGACAAGCCCCAGCCCGGCGATAAGTTTTTGCAGCGCCCCGGACTTAAGGGTCGTATTGAAATCACCCATGATGATATAGGGGTGGTCGTATTCCCGCACCGTTTCCCGTACGAACGCGAGGAGGGCGAGGATATCGTTTTCGGTCCATCGATGTTCCTCGTCGATCTCTTTAAGGAGCGCGGCCTTGTCCCCATAGGAGAGCTCACCCCGCGCGATCATCGCGTCGACCTTCCCGCGCGTGGTTTCGTCGGGGATGAGGCCGAAGTGGGTATGGACGTTGAACACGATAAGCGGCCTGTCGGCGATCCGGACCCTGGCCGCGATGGCGTAGCGCACCTCCTCCAGGTGCGCCGAAAACCACTCGCGCTGAACGCCTCCGCCGCTCAGCCGTCTGGAGGCCAACAGCTCGAGTTTACTCCCCTTCCTCGCGAATACGGCCAGCCCCTCGCTGAAGTTGACCGGGAAGCCCAGGCCGAGGATTTTAATGCCGGAGTTGCCGACCTTCCAGACGGCGTCGCGGTCGATATTCCGCGCGAGCCTCTTAGAATAGGAGCGGACTTTGTTCGCCTCCTGTATGCCGATTATATCCGGGTCCAGGTCTTTGAGCCCCGCAACCAGTCCGGCGTACCGCTCCGCGCGCGCCTCAGCCGGTTCGTATTCACCCATCTTTATAGTACCCTTGCCGTCGATGCCGTGCCATACATTGAAGTCGACGATCGTAATCTCGCCGGGCGCCGTCGACGCTGCCGTAAGCATGACCGCGATGAACAGTATCAGGCATGAAATGATTCGTTTCATGGGGGCGCTCCTGTGTAATGTTTACCCAAAACGGGCCGTCACTCATGGTGTGTATCAGGCGCGGGCGGGATTGTCCAGCGGATTTGCGGGCAGAGTAAAAATCATACCCGGCACACGAGTATTCGATCCACCTCACCCGGCGGTTCCGAATAGTCCGAGACGAATATCGCGTCCGGGCGCCTCATCGCCATTCCATATTCTATAAAAAAAGAGTGAACTCTATTCATCTTTATGCCATACTCAGGCACGAAGTCAAAGAAACGGGCCGCGCTGTTGCCCCGATTAATTGTGGAAGGTCTGCGTAATGAAACTCAAAAAAGCGCTCGTCGGTCTTTGCGTCCTTCTTGTCCTCGTCGCCGTTACGGGTGTTCTCGTCGTCCGAAGCTGGACCGTCACGCCGCACGGCCGGCTCGATTACAGGGTCGCGGCCTACCTTAAACTCACAGGCGCGCCGGAGAAGAGCCTGCGCGAGGTCGACATGCCGGTGGCGGAGTCGCGCAAAAGGCTGATTGAAAGGGCCGCGTCGGTCTGTGGAGCTCCGATAGAAATGGCGTCGGTAAAGGACATGAATGCCGAGGCCATGGGGCTTTCGGTGCCGGTGAGGGTGTACACGCCGAAGGGGAGCGGCCCGTTCCCCGTGGTGGTCTTCTACCACGGAGGCGGCTGGGTTCAGGGCAATCGCGACACACATGACTGGCCCTGTCGCGCGATCGCGGACCGGAGCGGCGCGGTGGTGGTGTCGGTGGACTACCGCCTGGCGCCGGAGCATCCCTACCCCGCGGCGGTCAACGACGCCTACGCCGCGCTGGTGTGGGTAAAGGCGAACGGCAAAGCGCTTAACGCCGATCCGTCGAAAATCGCCGTTGCCGGCGACAGCGCGGGGGGAAACCTCGCGGCCGCCGTGTGCCTTATGTCCAGGGACCGCAAGGGACCCGCAATCGCATTCCAGGCGCTCATCTATCCCGGACTCGACGCGGCGAATCTCGATACCGACTCGTACAGGTTCTTCGGCACCGGGTATATGCTGAACAAGGCGAATATCGAGCGGTTCATCGCGATGTATCTGCCCGACAGGCGCGACCGCATAGACGCCTACGCGTCGCCTCTCCTTGCCAAAAGCCACGCAAACCTGCCCCCGGCGCTCGTCATCACGGCGGAATTCGACGTCCTGCGCGACGAGGGCGAGGCATACGCGAAAAAGCTGAATGACGCCGGCGGCCGGGCGCGCGCCTCGCGCTACGCGGGAATGATTCACGCCTTTGTTTCGGCGCCGAAGCTGTTGCCCCAGTCGATGCGGGCGATAGAGGAGATAGCCTCCGAACTTAAAACCGCGTTTGCGGGGAAATGACACGGGATCGGCCACGGCGATACAAGCGCGATCTATAACGCATTCCATGCTGTGGAGTTAAGGAACATCAATTTTTCATCCAGGCGACTCGATTTCGATGTGGATGATGCGCCGGCAAGCCTCAACATTCCGCTCAACAACCCCGACGGCTCCTTCACCCGCCTGCATATCAGCACCGAATGGTGGGGTCGGTATGCATATATTGGCGATACGTGCATGTAGAGATGGCCTGCGTCGTGAGGATGCTCACAACGGGAGTGCGGATTCTCTCCAATCCTTCCGGGAACTTGAAGCGGAATCAGTTTGTGTGCGGATAGAAAGCCCCAATACGAAGAGGAAAAACCGCGGCGCCCTCACTTCCCCCAGCGCGGAGGGAAGATCTTCTTATAATCCTTCACCTCTTCCTCGCCCGGGCAGGCGATGATGTATATCACATTATTGTCTCCCGTGGTGGTGGTCCGCTGTTCGGTGAGGTTATGGAACTTACACAGTACGAATCCGTCCCGGTAGAGGATATGGCTTTCACACTGTTTGCACTTGTCGAGTGTCACCGTCTGGCCTCCGTGGCATAGCGCCTGGCTGACCCGCATTATGTCATATTGTATCCCGACCCGGAAAAAAATACAACACAATTTGCCGCCTCGGGCCGGAATATTCATTCTGTTTATATTTGCACAAAAATACTAAATCGTATATGACACTCTCCTCACAGACAACGGGGCTCCCTCAACGCATAGGCAGTGCCCGCCTCGAAATGAGAGCATTCGCCATCCCTGTCTCCTTTGTCTCATCAGTCTCGCAGCGGTGTTCTTGCGAGGAAAATAACCTCGGAGCCGTCCGCCATGACGATCGATGGAGCCGGGAAAGGTCAAGTGGCTGCAAAAAAAATCATTCTTATCCGCGCTGAAATCTCAGGTTACGGCAGCCCGCCACGCAAGCCTTCACATCATCCCACAGAAAAATAATTAAATTACTTGACAGTTTCCCGATACCTCCCCTATAGTCCCGTACTCAATGAGAACCGAATCGCGCGCAAACGCAATGAACACGAGAACGAACATCGTACGCCAGTGCTGGTGGTGGTGGATGACCAAGGGGTTGTCCTCCGACTGAGCTATGGCATAATCTGAACATGCAGGCCGCGGGTGGGCAACCACCCGCGGCTTTTTTTACGGGCAAAAAGGCCGTGGGATTCGCAGGTGATCCCGCGGCCTTTTTTTATTTTCAGCGAACAGGAGAAAGTACATGACTCAACCCTACCCCTCGATCGAAACGGTACGGCGGCTCGCCCGCCGGTACGACCGCATCCCGCTCTATCGCGAGCTCGACCTCTCGGCGGTGGGACTGCTCTCGCTCCTCAAGGCCATCGAGGACTCGCCGCACGTGGTGCTCCTGGAGAGCGCGCGCGCCGGAGGAGCGTGGAACCGCTTCTCGTTCATCGGTCTGGGCACGCGCCGCTCGGTGAGCTGCGAACCGCCGATGGTGATCGAGGAGGTCGACGGTGTCCGCACCGAACGACACGTCAATTTTTTCGATTTTCTTAAAAAGGAAACGGCCCGCCACAGCTCGCCCTCGTTCGCTCGTTTCGGAAGCTTTAACGGCGGGCTTGCGGGTTATTTCGCCTACGACCTTGTAAACGAGACGGGCATTCTGCGAAAAAACATCAGGCGTGATGGGGACGCTCCCGCGGCCTTTCTGGTCCAGGTGGACGACTTCATCGTATACGACAACCGCCTCGACCGGAGCCATGTAGCCGCCTGCATGTACGTGGACCGCTCGCGTCCTCTTTCCGACCAGTACCGCGAGAGCGCCGCGCGCCTGGAGGCCATGGAGAGGGACATCATAGAGCGTCTTGCGCGCACCACGCTCCCCTATCTACCCTCGCGGCCCGCTCCGCTCGCGGTGAGCTTCCGCGAGGAGCGCGGCTCCTTCGAGGCGAAGGTCCGCGCCGCGAAGGAGGAGATCGCCGCGGGCGAGGCCATCCAGGTGGTGCTGAGCATGCGCGCCGATATCCGCGACCGCGTGGACCCCTATCGCTTCTATCTCAAGCTCCGTTCGGTAAACCCCTCGCCCTACATGTTCTTTCTCAAGCAGGGCGAGCGCTACATCGTCGGCAGCTCTCCCGAGATCCACGTAAAGGTGGAGGGCGACACGGTGTACCTG
>CAZEAH010000089.1:0-9010 GCA_964510075.1 uncultured Leptospirales bacterium
CCCCGCGGTCGATGAGCGCGTTCGCCTCGTGGATGAACTCGAAGAGCCTCCCGAGCGCGCCGGATATGTTGAGGTCGTCGTCCATATCGGCGGTAAAGCGCTCCATGAATTCGCGGATGAGCGCGCCGGTCTTTTCGGCCGGCGCCGCCCCACCTCGCGCTTCGCCGAGGCGGAGGAGGAAATTGTCGATGCGCGAAAGGGCGCTCTCGGCCTGGGCCAGCCCCTCGAAGGTAAAATTGAGCTGTTTGCGGTAATGAGCCGAGACCAGCAGGTAGCGTATCGCGCGCGGCGAATGGCCCTTTTCAAGCAGGTCGCGCAGCGTATAGAAGTTACCGAGCGACTTCGACATCTTGGCGCCCTCCACCAGCAGGTGCTCCACGTGCACCCAGCGTCTGGCGAAGGGCTCGCCGTACGCGGCCTCGCTCTGGGCGATCTCGTTCTCATGGTGCGGGAAGATGAGGTCGACGCCTCCCGTGTGGATGTCGATCGTACCCCCGAAGATCCGCCGCACCATCGCCGAGCACTCTATGTGCCAGCCGGGGCGGCCCTTGCCGAAAGGCGTTTCCCAGTACGGTTCGCCCTCCTTCGGCGCCTTCCACAGCGCGAAATCCCGCGCGTCGTCCTTGGCGTACTCGTCGGTGTCATACCGCAGTCCGCTCTTCACCTCGCGCGTGTCGAGGCGCGAAAGCCGCCCGTAGGATTCGAATTTCGCGATGCTGAAGTACAGCGAGCCGTCCTTTTCGTAGACGATGCCCTTTTCATCGAGGCGGGAGATGATGTCGATCATATCGTCGATCGACTCCGTGGCGCGGGGATTGTGCTCCACCGGTTCTATGTTCAGCGTCGCCAGGTCCTGGAAGAAGATGTCGGTATAACGGGCGGTGTACTCGGAGAGGCTCACGCCGTCGCGCGCGGCGCCGGCGATCGTTTTGTCGTCTACGTCGGTTATGTTCATCGCGTGGTTTACGCCGTAGCCGCGGAACTTCAGGTAGCGCCTCAGAAGGTCGTTGAAGGCGAATGTACGGAAGTTGCCGATATGTGCGTACCCGTAGACGGTCGGTCCGCAGGAATAGATGGTGACGGGAGGGTAGTCCGCTATGGACTCTTTCTTTACGCCGCCGGGAACGAGTTCCTCGGACAGTCCCGACAGGGTGTTGTGAAGCCTCAGTGCCACGGCATCCTCCGGTATATGTTGTTGCGAACGTGAGGCCGGCGGGGTGCCGGCGCGTGCGGCGGGGAGATCAGCGGCCGACGGGTCCTTCCTCCTCACCCGAGTCATCCAGCACCACTTCCTGCACCTCGGAGTAATCGATAACGGCGACCGGCTCTTCCTCGCGGGCCTCGGCTGCGGGCGGCGGGGCGGTGTAGAGCGGGACGCTGAAGTCGATCTTCTCGAAGTCTTCGGGCCGAAGCTTGTAATAGGCCAGGAGCACGTGCAGTTTCTTGATGTACTCAATCAGTTCTTTCAGCTTGCGGTTCTTTCTGTCAATTACAGTTTTGGATTCGACGATCAGTTTTTTCAGGATCTCGTTGCGCTTTTTGAGCGTGGCCTGCAGCTCCTGGACGGTTTCGTAGTATTCCTTGTTGACGCGCCGGAAGTCGATCCTGGCCAGCACGATCTCGCCGGATTCCCTGTCCTTCTCGATGGACTCCAGAACCTCGTTGAGCTCCTTTACCGAAAACAGGTCTTCGGTGGATGTCTGTATCCACTTCTTACCCTGGTCGTCGGTGAATTCGGTGAGATCCGGTATGGGTGTCTTTTTTGCCTTGCGAATCAATGCTTCCTTCCGGGCCCGGTACGGGCGCATGGTGATAATACGGCCTTTTCTCTCTATGCCTACGGTATCATTATCGACAGCCACCACTATGCCGGTATAGACATATTTGCAAATAAAAAAGCGTGTGTCTTTTCTCTTTGACAAAACCGGGCCGTGTGCCGATTGTATCCCGGTATGAAACCCTCCGTTTCACAGGACATTATCCGGCGCTTCGGGACCTTGGGCCAGGTGATGACCGACGAACCGCTTTCCCGTCACACCACCTTCAGGACCGGCGGCCCGGCCGACGTGATGGTCGTCCCCTCCGGGGTCGGGGAGCTCGCCGAGGTCGGCCGTATCTGCGCGGAACACGGTCTTCAGCGCACCGTTATCGGCGGCGGATCGAACCTGCTGGTGGGAGACCGGGGAATCCGCGGCGTAACGGTGTGTATCGCTGCGGACGCGCTGGGGACGGCGAAGCTTTCCATCGAGGGCGATTCGATCCGGTCGTCGGCCTCCGTCCGCAAGAAGGACTTCGTTACGGCCTGTGCCGGGGAGGGGTTCACCGGGATGGAGTTTATGGCGGGAATTCCGGGCTGTGTCGGCGGCGGCATTATGATGAACGCCGGCACCGTCGACGGCAATTTCGCCGATATTCTGTACCGTATCGAATATGTGGACGCCGCCGGCGAGGTCAGAAGTCGCGAGGTGACGCCCTCCATGGCGCGTTACCGGCACCTCGACGTTGAAGACGGTGCCGTGATAACGGCCGGGTGGTTCAGACTGCGCCGGGCGGACGATCCGGAGGCGGTGAAACGCCGCATACAGAGGATTCTCGACGAGAGGGCGAAAAAACATCCGCTCGATTATCCGTCCGCGGGCTCGGTGTTCAAGAATCCCGACGGCCATTCCTCCTGGAAGCTGGTGAATGACGCCGGGCTCAAGGGCCGGCGCGTCGGCGGGGCGATGGTGTCGGAACTGCATACCAATTTCATCGTCAACGCGGGCGGCGCAAGCTCTGCGGACATACGCGAACTTATTGAAACCATCCGCGAAACGGTGTATACTAAATATGGAGTGACGCTCGAACCGGAGGTCAGGCTGGTCGGAGAGTTCTGATCGTTCCGCGTCTTTGGCACGTTCCCTCCCGGAAGGCGGGGCGCGCCGCGAAGCTCCTTGAAAGGAATCCGTTCTTTATGGTCAACGAATACACGAGGCTCAGCGAAGCGGTCTTCTGCGCGCTGGACTTCGAAACCACCGGCGTCAATCCCGCGCTGGACCGAATCGTCGAAATAGGGATGGTCCGCTTTACGCTCGACGAAACGCTCGCCACCTTTTCGACGCTGATCGATCCGGACCAGGAGATCCCCGAGCGCGCCATCGAGATACACGGCATAACCAACGAAATGGTGCACGGCGCGCCCCGAATGGAGGCGATGCTGCCGGAGGTAAAGAAGTTCATGGGGGAGTCGACGCTCGTCATCCAGAACCCGCGGTTCGACCTCACATTCCTCGAGGTCGCCTTCAAGCGCAGCGAGCTCGAGGTGCCGCCGCTGTCGGCGTACGATACCGTGCGCCTTTCGAGAAAGACTTTCGTCAATTTCCCCAATTACCGGCTTGAAACCCTCTGCGCGAAACTCGACATCGAAAGCACGGGCCACCACCGCGCGCTCGCCGACGCCCGCTCGTGCATGGAGGTGTTTCGTAGAATTGTGCGCTTCTACGACACGGACCGGCAGTGGACCCTGGGCGACCTGGCGCGCCTGCACGGAGACGCCATGCAGCCCCAGCTCTCGCGCAAGCAGAAGCGCAGGATGAACCAGGGCAACGACATCTATATCGGCGATGTGGTCAAGATCCGTTACATGGACGAGAACGGGCGCGTCACGACCCGCCGCATCCTCCCCAAAGAGGTCGTCCGCCAGGGGAACAGGACCTACATCCACGCATTCTGTTACATGCGCAACGAGGACCGCTATTTCAATACGCGGCGCATACTCAAGGTGTACTGAGGGCCGGTTCAGTGTCCGGTGCAGTAGAGCTGTTTGAGGGTTCCGAGCAGCTCGGAAATCCTGGGGTCCCTGATCGAGTAGAACATGAAATTCGCTTCCTTGCGGCGGTTGACCATGTGTATTTTCCTGAGCACGGTCAGGTGCTGTGAGATGTTCGAGATCGACGAACCGAATTCCTTTTCGATCTCGCCCACCGTCTTTTCGCCGTCCATAAGAAAGCAGAGTATCTTGAGGCGTATTGGATGGGCGATCGATTTGAGGATCTCACTGGTCTGGTTTACCTGGTCATCCGAAAAAAGCACGATTCAGCCCCCGTGGTTGCCATAGCTTAAGTATTCCACTACCCAATAAAAAAGTAAATTACCTGTCAACCCCTTTTTTACTGGGTTCGCGAGTCCGATTGCGGGTTTCGAGGGCAAACGGCCTGTACGTGCGCGCGATCGCGATGAAGAGGCCGGCTTTCGGCACTTCCCGTAACCGAGACCGCAGCCGGGTCTCATCCTCGGTCGGTCATTACGGTGCCGGTTTTTTTGAATATTCCAACGGAAGTTGATACATTCTTGTCCAGCGTGTGCGGAGGGCGTTACGGGGCATACCCCGCAGGGTCCTGACGGATGTTCCGGGCCGAACGGCGTCATTATAGCGTAAAAGTACTTGCAAAATAGAATTATGATTCATGAGATGGGGTGGGGCCGCGCAGCGGGAGGGTCGCCGCCTCATCCACAAACTCTATGGCAGGCGTCCGGACACCATGAAGCTTTTCGACGCGCTTGAGGAAAAACGAACGACGGAAGTTCGGGCCGACCTCGAACATCTGCGCAAGCTGTTCATAATGCCGGATTCCCCCGACAAATTCCTGGAATTCGGCCACGAGCTCCTCGACCTCATCCACAACTTTTTCAAATCCAAGGGCGGCATACACAGCGAGATATCCCTTCCGGAGCTGGCCAAAATCTTCTCGGTGATGGAGATACCGCGCCATCCGAGCCTTCTTAAAGACATCCTGGGCGAGATCAAGAGCAAGGTCATCGCGCACTCCGTCAAGGTGGGCAATCCCTATTACATAGGCCACATGACCAGCGCCATCCCCTATTTTATGATCCTGCTGGAGATGATTATAGCGGCCCTCAACCAGAACCAGGTGAAGATAGAGACCGCCAAGGCCTCGACCTTTCTCGAGCGGGAGCTCATCGCGTGGATACACCGGCTCATCTTCGACCGCTCGCCGAACTTCTACCGGACCCACGTCCAGAACCACCGCATCGCGCTCGGCAACGTGACGCTCGACGGCACCATGGCCAATCTCACCGCGCTCATGGTCGCGCGCAACAAGGCCTTTCCGGCCAGCGGGCGCTTCCCCGGCATCCGCAAGGCGGGCATGTACGACGCGTACCGATACTACAACTGCAGGAGGGCCGTTATCCTGGTGTCGGCGCGCGGGCACTATTCCATCGAGAAGATCGCCCGCATCCTCGGGCTTGGGAACCACAACGTTATCAAGATCCCGGTGGACTCAGGCAACCGGATCGATATCGCGCGCCTCCGGCAGGTCTGCGCGCAGATCAGGGAGCGGAACGCGCGGTCCGAGGAAAAGACGAAGATCGTCGCGATAATCGGGATCGCCGGCACCACCGAAACGGGCAATATCGACGACCTCGTCGAGCTCCGCCGCATAGCCGACGAGAACGAAACCTTCTTCCACGTCGACGCGGCCTGGGGAGGGGCGCTCCTCATCGTCGACAAGTACCGGCACCTGTTCAAAGGCATCGAGAGCGCCGATTCCGTGACCTTCGACGCGCACAAGCTCATGTACTCTCCGCTCTCCATGGGGATGATCCTCTTCCGGAACGAAACCGCCCTCAATTACATCAAGCACGCCTCCAATTATATCATACGCCCCGATTCCGTCGACCAGGGGCGCTTCACCGTGGAGGGATCCCGTCCGTTTTCGTGCCTGAAGCCCTGGGTCACATTCAAGATCTTCGGCAAGGAGGGCTTCCGGATACTCTTCGACCACGCCTTCGACATCACGGGAACGCTCAGGGAAATCGTTACGCGCCATCCTGACTTCGAGGCGATGAACGCGCCCGAGATTTTCATATTCAATTACCGCTATGTGCCGCGGAACATCCAGTCCAGGCTCGACGCGCTCATGCGCGAGATCGACGACGAGGCCGATCCCTATCGCGTCATAAAACTTCTCAAGCGGCTCCGCCGCATCAACGAGGCCCTTAACGATCTCAATATCGAGCTCCACAGGGCCATCCGTCAGGAGGACAACAGCTTCGTTTCCCGCACCATGGTCGAGTCCACGCGCTACAATCCTCAGAAAATCGTGGTGCTCCGCGCCGTCACCATAAACCCCCTCACCACCCCCGAGATACTGAACGAAATCGTCGACGAACAGAGCGCCCTGGGCGCGAAAATATATAAATCGGAGTTCGCTGACATCATTGAAAAGCTCTAGGAACCCTGCCGCGCTGTCGCACTTCCTGCTCCCGCTCGCCGCAGCGGCATGTCTCGTCGGGACGTCCTCTTCGGCGTCGGCGGATGCCGGGTCCGCGGCCGCCCCCGGGATATATGCGCTCCTTAAGGGAGGGGCCCTCCATTCGGTGGGCGACGAGGGGCTCAGGGCGCTTCCGATACGCCCGGGAGTCGTCCGTTTCGCGGTAGAAGGCGGAACCGTGTTCTATGTGCGCGCCGAGGGCGGCCGGACGTACTGCGGGCGCTGGAACCCGGACGAAGCCGGGCCGATCGAACTTCCGCTGGATGGAGCGGGGACGGCGCCGGAGCGGCTTCGCGGCTCGGGCGCCACGCTCTATGCCCTGTATGGCCCGTTCGAAAACGGCGGGGGGACCCTCTATTCGGCGAAGCTCAACGAGGGAATAATCCTCGAAGCGCGCGGGGTCGTCGATTTCACGCTGTACGACGGCCGGCCGGTCGTGCTGGAGCGCGAGGATTCCGGCTTCCGCTGTGTCATAGGGGATTCCAGGGTCCATCTTGCGCTGGAGGGCGGCGCCGTATTCCGTGACGGTACCGACGGGCGCCTGCTTGTCGTATCGGACGGCGAGCGCACCGAGGTCGTCGACGCCGCGACGGCCAGGGTGGTTTACCGGTATGCCGGGACCGTCGTCTATCGCGCGCCGGACGACCACAATCTCGAGCTGGAGGCCGTGGACGACACGCCGGGGCCGCCTTCCGGAAAGACGCTCTTTTACCGGATTACGATCAACGGTACGGAGGCCGGCCGCACCGATACCGGTCCCGCGGAGACCCGCCGCGTGTTCAGGCATTCGGTGCCCGCCGGGGAGTACCTGGTGGTCGCCGCCGAGCGCTGGGAGCTCAATCTGAAAAAGGAGCGCTACGAGCGGGCAAACAACATCCTCCAGCCCGATCCGATCAGGCTTTTTGTCCCCGAGGGGCTTATACTGAAAGTCTCGATCAGCTACGACGGCCGTTCGTACCGGACGACCGCGGCCCCGCTGACCGATCCGCTCCTGCCGTAGATGCGCGGCAGGGGGAGAAGCTCCCGCCCTGTGTGCCGTGTGAACTGAGAGGGCCAACGCCCTGAGGCGATCGGTAGTCGGACACACCCGAAAACCGTAAAAACGAAGAAGGCGATGAGTGGAATCATCGCCTTTGTTTTGCACGGTACGTGATTTTACATCACTTGAAGTCGTTCAGCCGCTCGGTCTTTTTCTCGTCGGTTTCGACGATCTCCTGAATGTGCTTGTACTCGGGCGAATCCACACCGTACTGGATCTCCGTCGCTTTGAGCATGTTGCGGTTTTTAAGCTGCTTGTACTTGAGCGCCTCCTCTTCGGAGCCCAGGCGGAACTTGCCCACCATGTTTTCCATGAAGCCGTAACAGCTGGTAAGATACCGGTAGGCCCACACGTCCTTGCTGTTTGCCTCGGTCAGGGCGATGTAGCGCTCGAGGATGGGGATGCAGGGCTTCAGGTTCTGCACGTCGTACTGGCACGACACGTACACCTGATAGAGCCGCGACTGGAAGGTGACGAATTTCGGGTCCTTGCGCACCTCGGTGAACTGGACCTCGTCGAGCTTGTTGATGGCCCTGGTGAAGAAGGTGACGGCCTTCATCTTGGCGTCGTAGCGGAGCTCGGCGATCTGCCGGGCCTCCTGGTTCTTGCGGTCGATTTCCTGCCAGTACCAGCGCTCGTTGAGGTTCTTCTTGTCCTTGTTGGCGGCGGTGAGCTTGGCGACCTCGTTTTCCATGTCCTCGAGGATGTCGAGGCCCGTGGAGTATTCGTCTATGGCCACCTTCAAAAGGTTCTCCGAGTATTCGCGGCTGAGCTTCTGGAGGTCGCGCATCGCCTGAACGTAAGGTTTGAAGTCCTTCACGCGCCAGCCGCCGATGTCCTCGACCGGCTGTGCGGCATCCTTCTTGTCGTCCGCCGGGGGCTTCGCGGCCTCCTGGGCGTACAGGGGCATAAGCGCGGCCATAAAGGCGAGAAGCGCCGTTCCGGCTGTCAGCCTTATGGATAGTAGTGCTCGTCTCATAAAGAACCTCTTTATCCGGTGAATGATATATGCGTGCGTATGGACGTATATATGGAATATATCGACCCGCGGCGGGATAAAATTCATTTTTTTTCGGCGGGAGCCTTTTCCGTCCGCCCGAGCAGGCCCGGCGCCAGCCGCGCCGCCTTCGCTCCCGTCCCGCCGCGAAGCGCGACGAAAACGGCCCGGCCGTCCGCCCCGCCCAGAAAAAGCCCGTAGCCGGTCAGCCTGTTGCTTCCGGACAAAACCGTGGCCGTTTTGCCCCACATCAGCCCACAGGGGCCGTGGTAGGCAGCCGGGCTTTCGGCCGTACCGTTTCCGGCGGTCCCCGAGATCATTGTTTCATGCAGCGCGCGGGTGATGACCTCCCGCCGGTCGCGTGAAAGGCGGAGCCGGGGGTCTTCCCGCCCGCCCGGTACGACGAGCCGCGCGAGCGCGATACCATCGCGCACCGAGAACCGGGCCCTGTAATCGAGCCCGGCGAGGAGCCGCGCGAAACCCTCGGGCCCCGAAACGGGCGGAAGGCTCACCCGGACTCCCGCCCCGGCAAGGGAATCGCAGAAGCGGCGGAAGGAATGTTCGGCGATGCGCGAATGGAGCGAGGCGAAGAACAGGTTGCACGAGTGAGAGAGGGCCCGGTCAATGCCGGTCTCTCCGTGTCCGTCAGGCGTCCAGCAGCGGTCGGGAAGCGGCGCCGCCGCGCGCCCCGTACAGCGG
>CAZEAH010000090.1:0-8900 GCA_964510075.1 uncultured Leptospirales bacterium
GCAAGGGCTGTTCGAAAACAGGCCGTTTATGCCTCAATGTGCTGAATAGTTACCCCGTGTTTTGATTTCCTTCGGAATGCCGATTTTCATATATGCGCTCCATTATTTTAGTTAGTTGTCTAACTAATCATGGAAGATTCCATTTTTGTCAATGCTTTTTTCTGATAATTACGTCTCGGGAGCGTTATAGCGCAGTATCCGGTTAAAGAAAGGCCGTCGGTATTGAGCTTGACGTATCATGCCGTCACCGTTGGGATTATTGACGTAGAACAGGGTGTCCAAAAGAATACAGAAGTCGATATCCTGTTATTGATATATGGAGACAGATCATGGCGCGAAGACGAGTGAAGGAAGAAAGAAGGGAACAGATACTTGAAGCATTGCATCGTTGCCTGCTGGTGCGGCCCTTCCACGGGACATCTATCAAGGATATCGCAAAAGAAGCAGGGGTAAATCACGGTGTTCTGCATTATTATTTCAAGAGCAAGGAAGATATTCTGCTGACCTATATCGATTACATCATCGATACCTACAAGACCCATTACGACGAGTGGATGAAAACCGTCGACGTATCCGTATCCGATGGACGGCGCTTTCTCGAGAGGGTGCTCGGATACATGGCCGATCGGATCACCCTTAACCGTGGCCTGTCCAGGGTGTTCATCGAAATATGGGAAATAGCGAGTTACGATAAAAAGGTGCGGGCCAAGCTCCAGAAGGCGTATATGGAGTGGATCGGTTCGGTATCAGAGATCCTCAGGGCGATGGGAAAGGGGGAAGAGGCCATCGAGCGTACAAGCCGCGCGCTTATCGTTTTCTTCGAAGGCATGGCGCTTTTTTCGATTATCATGCCGCCGAAGGAATTTAAGACCACCGATCTGCTGTCCTGGTTCGAGCAATGGGTTATCGATAAAATCGAAGAATGAGATGGTATTCTTTGATTTTCTTTTTGTCTCCTCCTCCGGAGTTTTCTCCGCCGTCGCCGTAACCTTGCGATCCGCTCGATAATGCCGATTATCTCCTTGTAATCGATGTGCACAGGATGTATCTTTCCAGTAATCAAAAAAATGGAGGGATGATCATGATGCGTATTGCAGGGAAGCCGCTGGTGAAATTCGTCGGTATCGTGTTCCTCGGTATGCTGGTGCCGATCGCCGTCGCGGGTAGCGTGTATGCAAGCGACCTTTCCGACGCAACGCACCTGCGCGAGCGCTGCGAAAAAGAGATCAAGGCGCTCGAGGTGCCCGCTAAAAACTTCGGTGACGCGGCGGACCTCGCGTCCTTCGCCGAAGCGGAGAAACAGATAAAGCTGGGCAAGGTGAAATTCATCCAGACAAAATATCAGGAAGCCATCGCGATCTACAACGAATACCTGAAGATTCAGTCGGCGCTGTACCGCAGCCTCGCAAAGAAATATGTGGAACGGACCGATACGCTCGTCGACGCGGTCGGGGTCGACCTGGTGGACCACGTGGACGATAAAAGGGTCGAAAAATACATGCAGATGGCGAGCCAGAATTTGAAAGACGCCAAAACGGCGCTGGATTCGCCGCACCCGAAGGGCGCGATCGACCTGTGCCGGACGGCCAAGAATTATGCCCTGTCGGCGTACAGGCTCGTCGGCAAAACCGCACCGGCGCAGTACAATAAGGACGTCGCTGACAACGGAAACGCACTGTACGGGAAGTGACCGCTCCCTGAGGCCGCCGGCGAATGCTCCGCAGAGCCGCCGGCGGCCTGTTGCGGGATCCGGACGCTTTCGGATACCGCCATCCCTCCCCGGGCATCCGCCCGTATAAGCGGTGCCATGACTCATTTTCCCCGTGAAATGAAAAAAAAATTAATCGCAAAAATGAGATTTTTTCTTGCCTTTTAGAGTATTTGCTCTATATTTTATATTAGAGTATTTGCACTAATATCAATGCGAGGCAGGAAGATGAATACAACCAGAAGAGGATTTTTGCTGGCAACGGGGGGCGCCGTGCTCGCGGCGTCGCTTCCGCGCGTTATGCCGGTGTTCGGGATGAAGGAGAGCGCCGAGAAAGACGGTAGTGCCGGTGCGGATCGCGCCCTGAAACTCCTTGACCGGGAGGAACGCGCGATGCTTGATCTCGCCTGCCGGGCCCCGAGCGGGCATAACACCCAGCCGTGGACCGTGCGTATCGCCGGGCCGGGGAAGTGGGCAATCGGGACCGAGAGCGCGCGCTGGCTTCCGGCCGTCGATCCGGGGAACCATGACGTGATGCTCTCGATGGGCGCATTTATTGAAACCCTTTCGATCGCCGCGGGCATCAACGGGCGGAGAGTCGAGTACCGGGTGACAGGGAAGAGGGCGCTCGATACCGCGCTCCTCGAGGCGCGTATCGGTCGCGGCTCGGTGCTCGAGTATCCAGCGGAGCGAATACGCATGCGCCGCACGGTCCGTAACGGCCTGATGACGCGCGAGATCGGCGCCGCGGACCTCTCTGAAGTGACGGGCAGGGACGCGCGCTTTCTGTATTTCCCCCGGCTCTCTCCGGGCGGGAAGTACCTTTCCGAAGCGACCCTGGAGGCGAACAGAACGCAGAGCTGGAGGAACGAGGCGCAGGAGGAGCTGGCGGACTGGATACGCTGGTCGAAGGACGAGCAGCGCAGGCACGGGAACGGCCTCACCCCGGCCTCAATGGAGATAACGGGTATCGCCGGATGGTACGTAGGAAAATTCTTCAACCGGCAATCGGTGCTCGATAAGAGTTTCCGCGAACAGGGCATAGCGATGGTGAAAAAGCAGGTCGAGAATTGCGGCGGATGGCTCGTGCTCACAGCGGACGGAAACGACCCCGCGGCGCTTATGGACGCCGGGCGGGCCTTTCAGCGCATGGGCCTCCTTCTTCGGCAAAAGTCCATAGCGGTCCACCCGATGACGCAGGCGCTCCAGGAGGTCCCGTGGAAGAATGAAATCGCATCCCGCCTGGGCGTGAAAACGATCGCGATGCTGCTGCGCGTCGGGTACGTAAAGAACTATCCCGATCCGGTGAGCCTGCGCATGCCGCTCGAGCGATTTGTCGGCGCATGAGACACCCGAAGCCCGAACCGGGAGATCGACTCGCTCCCGGTTCGGGTCGGCTCCCGGCCAGTGAGCGCACGGTTGCGCTGTGCCGTGTGAAGGCCCAAATTTTTATAAAACATGTAAAAATCGAGTAGAACTCCATAAAAACCTTGACCGGAAGAGCACAGGGCGCTACTGTAAATATTGGTCGGACCACTCGACCAATAATTCGGAGGGAAGCCATGACGGTCGCCGCCACGAGACTCGATCCGGTAACGCGAAGCCGCCTTCACGAAGAAATCGTCAGCCAGATGATCGGAAGGATAGTGGAAGGCCGTTTCAGGCCCGGAGAGCGGCTTCCCGCCGAGCGGGAGATCGCCGCCAGTCTGCGTGTTAACCGGGCGACGCTGCGCGAGGCGCTCAAAAAGCTCGAGGTGATGGGCCTCGTCGAGATACGGCACGGCGACGGCATCTACGTTAAAAACTATCTCGAAAGCGGCAATCTCGAGCTCTTCAAGGCGATCGTCTATCTGGACGAGGTCTTCGATCGCGAAATTCTCACCGACACCCTCGCCATCAGAAGGCTCCTCGTTCCCGAAATGGCCGCTAAAGCCGCCATAAACCGCACGGAGGAACATCTGCGGGAGCTGGAATCCATCGCCCTTGCCGAGGGCGACGACGACATGCTCGAGCGTGATCTCGCGGTGCATCACCTGATCGCGCGCGCGAGCGGCAATCTGCTGTACATCTTCATACTGAATTTCTTTAACCAGCTCTTTCGCGACCACGGATACCTGTATTTCAGCGAGCGCGAAAACCGAAGGCGGTCGGCGCGTTTTCACCGCGACATCCACGCCTCGATCGCCGCGCGGCAGGCGGAAAAATCGCGGAAGATCATGGCCGACGTGCTGGATTATACCGAAAAGAAAATATTCTCTTTTTATAAAAAGAACTACGGCGCGCGAGGCGCGAAAAGGAGGTAATAGATGGAACGCTTCATCGAAAAACACAGGGATGAACTATTCGATATCGTCATCATCGGAGGGGGGATCACCGGGGCCGCGGTGGCCTACGACGCCGCCTCGCGCGGGTTGAAGGTGGCCCTGGTCGAGAAGAACGACTTCGGCTGGGCGACCTCCGCGGCGAACTCCAAGCTCATTCACGGGGGGTTGCGCTACCTGTTCTAACTCGAGTACGGGCTGGTGCGCGAGTCCCTCCGGGAGCGCCGTATTCTCTCCAACATCGCGCCGAATTTCGTGTATCCCATTCCTTTCATGGTGCCCAATTACGATAAACTTAAGAACAACAAGTACGTGCTCAAGCTCGGGCTTACCACCTACGACATCCTCGCTTTCGACAAAAAATGGACCTGGGACAGGAGCAAGCGCATACCAAACCACTCGACCTTTTCGCGGAAGAAAACTCTGGCCATGGTCCCGAAGCTCAGGGCGGAGAAACTAACCGGCTCGTCCATGTACTATGATTGCCAGAGCATCACTCCCGAACGGTTCACGCTGGCCTTCATCAAGTCCGCTATTCGTCACGGCGCCAAGGTCGCGAACTACGCCAGGGTGGAGGGCTTTGTGTATAACGGCGATAAACGGGTGGCGGGAGTCAGGGTGCGCGACCTTCTAAAAAACAGGACGGTCGAGGTGCGCGGCGAGCTCACGATAAACTGCGCGGGACCGTGGGCGGACCTCGTCCTGAACACATCGAACAACGGGAAGGGCCTGCACCAGATCCGCCGCTCGGAAGGGATCCACGTTATCACGCAGAGCCTGACCGACCGCGCGGTGACGATGATGACCCCCGGCGGTCGGCACTTCTTTATTATCCCCTGGCGGGGGCACTCGCTCATCGGCACCACCGATAAAGAGTACCAGGGCGATCCGGACAACTACCGCGTCACCCGGGAGAGCATCGAGGATTTTCTCTCGGAGATCAACCAGTCGTTCGGGGACGGCACACTGTCGATAAAGGACGTGCTTTTCGCCTACGGGGGCCTCAGGCCTCTTGTGGACGACCAGACAGAGGGCACTTACGCAACGTCGCGACGATACGAGATTTACAACAACGCGCTGGACGGCATGGACGGGCTCATCACCGTGGAGGGCGGCAAATGGACCACCAGCCGGAATCTTGCGGTAAACGTGCTCAAAATGGTGCAGGTAAAGCTGAAGAGGACGCTGCCGCCCTCGCGCACCGACAGAGAGTACCTCGCCGGATGCGAGATCGAGGACATGGAAAGGTTCCTGGCCGAGGCCGTAGAGGGCAACGCGGATTTCCGCGCGAGCACAGTGCGCTGCCTGGCCATGAACTACGGGACCGAGTATTCGAAGGTGCTTGCCATCGCGCGCGCCGACAAGTCGCTCGCGGCGCCCCTCAACGCGGACGGCGAGATCGGCGCCGAGGTCGTATACGCCGTTCGTCATGAAATGGCAAGGACCCTCACCGATGTCCTGATGCGCCGCACCGGAGTCGGGACGCTCGTGAATCCGGGAGACGCCGTATTGAAGAAGGTCGCACGGATCGCCGCGAATGAGTTGAAATGGGACGATGCGCGTGTTAAAAAGGAACTTGCCGCGGCGAAGCAGGCGCTCGCGGTTCCCAGATGATCGAAAACAACGGAGGGGACGTGATGAACCGGAAGAACTACCGCAGCATCCTTAAATGGGGCGACCCGAACCACGAGGAGATAATCGGCCACGGCACGCTTGAGTACATAGCCAGGACCTTCAACCTGACGGAGAAAGACCTCGGAGCGCGCTACATGCCGGGGGAAGAGGACGTAAAGCTTTCGAAAAAGTGCAGGCTCTCCCCGGCGGTGCTCTCTTCGCTCAGGAAAATCGTCGGCGAGGCGAACGTGGCCACGGACGACTTCGAACGCGCGTACCACTCGTACGGCAAGTTTTTCCTGGACCTCGTCAAGCTCCGCCACGGCATGGTGGAGAACCCGCCGGACGCCGTGGTGTATCCGCGGAGCGAAGAGGAAATAGTGAAAATCGTGAAGCTCTGCAACGATAAAAAGATCGCCGTTACCCCGTTCGGCGGCCACTCGTCCGTGACTCGCGGGGTCGAGGCGCCGAAAGGCGGCGTGTCGCTGGACCTCACGCGGCACATGGACAGGGTTCTTCGCGTGAGCGAGGAGAATTCAAGCGTCACCGTGCAGCCAGGCATCTTCGGGCCGGCGCTCGAAAAGCACCTGAACGATTACGGTACGGGATACACCTGCGGGCATTTTCCGCAGTCGTTCGAGCATTCGACCGTGGGCGGGTGGGTCGTTACCCGCGGCGCGGGCCAGGCCTCGACCGGTTACGGCAAGATCGAGGACATGGTGCTCTCCATGCGCGTGGTGACGCCGCGCGGCGTTATCGTGACGAAAGACTACCCGGCCGCGGCGATGGGGCCCGACATCGACCAGATCATCATCGGCTCGGAGGGGGCCTTCGGCGTGGTAACCGAGGTGACGATGAAAATCCGCGCCTGGCGCCCCGACAACACGGTGTACGCGTCGTTTCTATACAAGGATTTCGAATCGGCCGTAAAGGCCATGCGCGTGTCGATGCAGGGCGAGTTCGGGAAGCCGCACCTCTTCCGCATCTCCGATCCCGAGGAGACCGACGTGGCCTTCGCCATGAAGGGCATGAACGGCTCGGCCGCGGACCGGGTGCTGCGTCTTCTCGGGTACAAGCCGCTCAGGCGCTGCCTGATGTTCGTTGCGGTGGAGGGCGACGCGGATTACGCGAAGCTGGTGGCCGGAAAGATTAAGGCCGTGGCGAAGAAGCACGGAGGCCTTTCCCTCGGGGCGGGGCCGACCCAGAAATGGCTGGAGCAGCGGTACTCGAGCGCGTACCTGCGCGACCCGCTGATGGACCTGGGGCTTATGACCGACACTCTGGAGACCGCGGTGAGCTGGGAGAACCTGATGCAGGTGTGGAGCGCGACGCGCGCCTACCTGAAGGCGCGACCCAACACTGTCTGCATGGTGCACATTTCGCACGTGTACGAGAATGGGGCCAATCTGTACTTCACTTTCCTCTCGCCCATAAGGAAGGGCAAGGATATCGAGGACTTCACGCACTACCACAAGGGGCTCATCGACACCATCCACGCCAGCGGCGGTTCGCTGTCGCACCATCACGGCGTGGGGAGGATGATGGGGCCCTGGATGCGCGCGGAGCTGGGCGACACGGCACACGACCTCATCCTCGCCATCAAGGACTATCTGGACCCGCGAGGCATCATGAACCCGGGCGGCACGCTGGGCCTCAAGAGGTAAGCCCGTGGCGCTGATACGGCCGCTTTCCGAGTGTCCCGACTACGCTCCGGTGCTTGCGTACTGGTCGTACAACCTGTGGTACCGGAGCCGTCCCATCGGCTACGATCTGATCATCAAGGCATACCGCCAGCGCGCCGCGGGCACCGGCGTGCCGGCGGCCTTCGCCGCGATCGAGGAGGACATGCCGGTGGGCATGGTTTCGCTCAAGAACGACGACCTCTGGTCGCGCAAGGACCTCAATCCATGGCTGGCTTCGCTGTACGTGGTGCCGGAGTTCCGCCGCCGAGGGATCGCGGAGGCGCTGGTGGGCGCGGTGATAGAAAAGGCGCGCGGCCTCGGCTACCCGGAGCTCTATCTCTTTTTGGGGCACGAGGACGGGCTGGACCTCGCGCTCTATTACGGAAACCGCGGCTGGCAGTACATGGAGGACGCCGTTGACAACGACGGCAACCCCACGAAGATATTTTTTTATCAGCTGTGATGACGGCTTTTCCGTTTAGCTCTGCGTGCCGTCCGCTACGGGTGAGAAACGAAATCACGTGAGGAAACCCGATTTATTGAGTTGAAAAACGTACGTATTGTAATTGACATACGTACGTTTTTTATATACTATTCAGCATATGCTGGGCCGGCGTCGTGGAGCGCCGCACAATTCGGAATACAGACGCCATGAAAACAACCGTTACCAAACTGAGACAGAATCTGTATCGTTACCTCGACCGCGTGGTCGAAAGCGGTGTGCCGATCGAGGTGGAGCGGAAGGGGCATACCATCAGGATCATCTCCGGCGGAAGGAAATCCAAGCTCGAGAACCTCAGGGACCACGACGTGCTGGCCGTGGACCCGGATGAGATCATTTACGGTGATTGGTCGGCGGAATGGGACGGCGGAAAAGAGCTGTAACGGTTTTCACCGACACACATGTTGTCGTATGGCTCTAAGCGGATTCAACTAGTGAACTTTATTTTATTCCAGAAGGGCTTATCTGCCCGCTGAATTGATTCGGTGAGATTTTCGGACACCCCTTGACCTCTTCAATTATCAATTGGCATATGTACATGCCGGGTATCAATGTAAATTTATAATCACTCAGAATTGATATCTCCAATGTGATGGGACCGAAGAAATTTGAGTGTATGGTGGGCGCAGTAAAATGCACGATAACGCCACAGCGCGCAACAGAGCTCTTCCCTTCCACCCTGGCGCTGTAACATTTTTTTCCCTTTTTATCGCTTATAGGAAAACTTACTTTTTCAACAGTATTGGCCAATATAAATTTGTTCTTTTCAAGGATAAAAGGTCTCTCTTTTGTAATAATGTGCTTTTCCGAATGTTCATGGAGTAATTTAGCGATTGATTTCCCGGATTGCAAATCCAGAGTAACAGGATAATCATGTCTTGGGACTATTATTTCGTCGTTTAATCGAAGATCAATCGACGACGTGTTAAATGGCGGCCTTCCCGGGTCGGCTGCTTGTTCCAGCGGTTCAATGAGGAAATCTTTCCTTTCAAGGCATTTTATAATTTCAACATTACTTTGTAATCCGTCACCCATAGTGACCCCCTATCGTCAATCAAAGTGACCCCCCTCCG
>CAZEAH010000091.1:0-8862 GCA_964510075.1 uncultured Leptospirales bacterium
GATCCAGGGCGTCGATGGTCAGCTTGTTGGCCGCGGCCTCGGCGAAGTGGAAGGGAATGAATACGACGTTCGGCATTGGCCTGTCGGTAACCTTCGCTTTAATCCTGATCGATCCGCGCCGCGTCGATACCGCAATGAGCTCGCCGTCCTTCACGTTGAAGTTGCTGGCGTCGTTCCGGTTCATCTCCACATAGCCTTCGCTCACTATCGCTTCGAGGATGTTCGAATTGCGGCTCATCGTGCCGGTGTGAAAATGCTCCAGAAGGCGGCCGGTGGTGAGGATAACCGGATATTCCGGATCGGTTTCCTCGGCCGGGGCCGTATAATCGATAGCGCTCAGAAGGCCGAGTCCCCTGGAGAACTTGTCCTTGTGCAGGAACTGCGTACCCGGATGCTCGGTCGTGGGGCATGGCCACTGGATGATCTCCTTCTCGAGCCGTTCGTAGGTGATACCCGCATATGAAGGGGTTACCGTGCGGACTTCCTCGAAAATATCCTTCACATTGGCGTAATTCCAGCCGGCCCCCATGCGGTTGGCGATCTGAGTTATGATCCACCAGTCGTCCCTGTTGTCTCCGACCGGCGCCACGACTCTGTGCATAAGCTGCACACGGCGCTCTGTATTGGAAACCGTCCCCTCCTTCTCCAGGAAGGAGAAACCGGGAAGGACGACATCGGCGTATTTCGCGGTCTCGGTCATAACGATGTCCTGAACCACCACAAAATCGAGCTTTTCGAGGGCCTCAATAACATGATGCTGGTTGGGATCGGACATCACCGGATTCTCACCGAACACATAGAGCGCTTTCAGATCCCCGGCAATCGCGGCATTAAGAGACTCGACGATCGTCAGTCCGGGCTTCTTCGAAAGCTCGAAACCGGGCAGCCAGGCCTTTTCGAACTTGGCCTTATTGTCATCGCTCGCTACCGGCTGATATGCCGGATACACCGCGTTGAGGGCTCCCATGTCGCAGGCGCCCTGCACGTTGTTCTGACCGCGAAGAGGATTTACTCCGCCGCCGGCCACGCCGATATTACCGAGAAGCATCTGGAGGTTCGCGCAGCACTTGACGCCGTTTACTCCCGACTTGAACTGAGTAACACCCATGCAATAATAGAGGGCCATCGGCTTTGCCTGGGCGAGAATGCGCGCCGCCGTAACTATTTTCTGCGGATCGTCTATTCCGCAGATCTTCGCTACGTATTCCGGAGTGTACTTGTCGAGCTTTTTGGCGAGCTCGTCGAATCCCTCGCAACGCGTCTGCACGTATTCCTTGTCGTACAGACCTTCCTTAAGTACGACATGAGCCAGTCCGTTTAGAACGGCTATGTTTGTGCCGGGCTTGATTTGCAAAAATACATCCGCGTATTTCGCAAGCTCTATTTTTCGAGGATCGGCCACCACAAGCTTCTTCTTGTTGTGTATGACCTCTTTCTTGATCATCGAGCCGATAACGGGATGGTTCTCCGTGGTGTTTGAACCGATTACGAAAAATGCCTCCGACAGCGGAATTTCACGTATTGAGTTGGTCATCGCTCCGGAGCCGAGTGTTGCCGCCAGACCGGCGACAGTTGAACTGTGTCAAAGTCGAGCGCAGTGATCGACATTGTTTGTACCGATCACCGCGCGCATGAATTTCTGCATAAGGTAGTTTTCTTCGTTTGTGCACTTTGCCGACGAAAACGCCATTATGGAATCCGGGCCGCTCTGCTGTTTTATCTGACCCAGTTTTGACGCGACCAGACTGAGAGCTTCGTCCCATTCCGCTTCAACGAACTCCCCGTTCTTCTTGATAAGAGGTTTTTTAAGCCTTTTATCGCTTTGGACGAAGTCGAATCCGAAACGTCCCTTTACGCACAGGTGCCCTTTGTTCGGACCGTCCTCGTTGCCCATGGCCTTTACGAGCTGGCCATCTTTATTTGTATAAAAATCTATTTTACACCCAACGCCGCAGTAGATGCAGATGCTTGATTCCTTCTTCAGCTCCCATGCCTGTCCCCTGCCAAGAACTGTCTGGAAACTGAGCGCGCCGGTGGGACAGAGCTGTACGCAGGTTCCGCACTGTACACAGCTTGAATCTCCGAGTTTCTTGTAGAGATCGGAAGTGAGGTGCGCGTGCCCTCCCCTGCCCGCGAAACACCAAACGCTGTTCATCTGGATTTCGCCGCATGCCTTCACACAGCGGCCGCAGAGCACACAGCGGTCCTCATTGCGTTTGAGTCCCTTGCTGGACACATAGTCTTTACCGCGGGAATTTTTTGGAAAGCCGTCCACCTGGGCCTCGACTCCGTAGCGGAAACACAGTGCCTGGAGTTCGCAATCGCCGTTGGCGTCGCAGTACAGACAGTTGTGATCGCCTTCCGCAAGAAGAAGCTCGAGGATGCCCTTCCGGATTTCGGCAATCTCGGCGTCTTCGGTGTCCACCTTCATTCCGTTTGTGGCGGGTTCGGTGCACGATGTTTTCAGCATTTGATCGTTGACACGCACGATGCAGATACGGCATGCACCGGTTTTACTGACCCGTGGATGATAACAGAGATACGGGATGTCGATTCCGTTCTCGCGCGCGATCTCGAGAATGGTTTGTCCCCGACTGCCCGTTACCTCTTTACCATCGATGGTAAGCTGGATTTTTTCCATAGGTAAGGCTCCTGATAGATGTTTGCGATTTCGCTCAGAGTGAGGCTCGAAGTTAACTTCTATTTATGGTAGATTTAGACGTCAAGAAAAATTAGTCATGCGGAGGTAAAAATAAGTTTAATATATAAGGGAACCTCTAAAAATTAAAACTTTTAGCAATATCAGAAATCGTAACCCTTGATTTAATCAGGAGTTGCAACTTTATCAACCTCAAAAATGTTAATTAATAGAGGTTCCCATAATATAGAGTAAACATATTACACTGTTAGTTTAGTCCCCAGTGACCATTTTCCTTGAGCCGCATGATTTTGACGTATTAAAGGCCCTCGCCTTCATGAATATGCGAACTAGCTCCTCGGTCGTGCAATCGTTCCATGGCTGGAATGAGCTCCCCCTGCACAGGAGGGGTGAAACATCGTCGAAGAAACGGATATCCGTGAATCCGTTGATTCCAGGCACGGGATAAAATATCGAAATACCAATTAAAACGGGAAGTTGGGCGAGAAAATCTATACCAGCGTCAATAGAGTCATACCCTTCACCGGGCAAACCGCATATCAGATACGCGGTTACCGGAATACCAAGGCCCGAGGATGCGCGTACTATCCGTACGAAGTCATCACGCATATATACTCGACCAAACCGGGATGCCGTCCGTACATCGGCCGTAACAAGCGAAATATTAAGCTTGGAAAGATTTCTTCGTTTGAGAAGTGACAGTATGTCAGGGCTCAGTGTCCGAAAATCGACGCCGTTTTCCATCGAGAAACTGAAATTTCCACCGGTATATTCGTGGAGAATTTCAAGCGTGGATAGAAGAAAATCCAGGTCCGTGGCAAGCGTATCATCCTCGAAATTTATATGGACTTTCTTCTCGGTTACGGGAATCGAAGATAACGCTTTCTCCACACCGGCCAACGAACTCCTTCGATATTCCGGAAAACATAAACGCACCGAACAGAATGAACATTTGCGGGGACAGCCGCGGGTGATCATCGTTGAAAAGTACGCGGTATCGACGCTTTCATGCACCTTCGCCACGACCGGCAAGAAGGAAGCATCACGATTAAGCATACGGGGATCTGTGATGATGGAATCACCGGCATGAAACTCTTCCGGACGAGCGATTAATTCTGCAAGCGATGCATCCACCTCGCCCTTTACCGCGTAGTCGAAATCGCCGTGACGAATGAAATATTCCGGGTACGCCGAGACTCCGGCGCCGCCGGCATACTGTAGGGTACGCGGAAGAACGCGCCGAAGGGTTTTGGAGAGGGAAATCGCGTCCATGGCGTATCCGAACGCGAAGCATGAAATAAGCACTATCTCGGGATTCCATTCCGCTATCCGGAGCGCCATCACCTCATCCTCGATGCCGTAACGGCGATATTCCCTGAAGAAACCGGGCATCCCAAGATAGCGACTGAGGTATGAAAGCTCTACCGGCAGTTTTATGGGGCGCCCTCTTGTTCTGACCGCGTTAAAAACGCGATGTTCTATTCCGGCCTTTTCAAGCAGTCGTGAAAGGGTCAGTGGCCCGAGGAAGGACGCCCTCTGGGGAGTGAAGTAAAAATCCCTTATGGGAGGTATTACAATTGCGACACGCACGATGAAATCAGTCCGCAAGCAGCTCCTTTCTGATTTTTTGCACCAGCGGTCCGTCCTCCCGCCACACGCGGCAGCTGTTAAGCGGAAGGTAGGCGGCGTGCCTCTTCCTTGACTCCCGGTCCGCGGGAACCGGTCGACTCGCACGCAGGGACCAGTAGCCCTGGACCGCCGCGGGCGCCATGGAAAGCAACAGGGTAAGCAGATGATGACACCCCCTGACGCCTCCCGCCAGTTCTTTCGCCTTTTTTGTGAAGCCGGAGCTTATTGAAAGGCCCTTGACCGGCTCCAGGCTGTTTACGAGTTCCGCGCATTCCTCTCTGGGTATGCCGGGCATTTCGACCTCAATTTCGCGTATAATAAGTTCCGGCCCTTCGAGCAGGAGCCGTATTATCATGTTGTGAAGTACGCCTGACGGCCTTTTTTCACCAGAAAGCAGGAAGTAATCGCGCAGCCTCTTTTCCATCAACTCGCCCTCAACAATAACCGCGTTTTCACCGGCCTCGTACGTCGACATGGTTATTTCGCGTGAGTGAATTTTATCGCCTGATCTTTTCATTATGGAGCTCATCGGATAATCTCCTGACAACATGTTTACTGTTGATGGTAAGGAGCGGTACACGTTATCAAGAGGACGCATTGACGACCGTGTCAAGCAGATAAGCCTATACCGTGCCCTCAGACAGAAACAGCACATGAAATTGTATAGTGATATTTAATTATTCTAATCTAATAATTCATTTCTGTTATGATATTATAAATTCTTGACTTTGTATAATTATACGGTTACCATAGCACGTTCGGCCCGCGTGGCCCGATCGATAAAAATATACGCATCATTATTTCAGGAGGGTTGGAAATGGAAAAAAGCTGGTTCAGGTCGTATGCGAAAAACATACCAAAGAGCCTCGATTACGAAAAGATCACCGTCTCCGACGCGCTTCGCAAGACGGCAGCCGAATATCCAGATAAGACCGCTTTGATATTTCTGGATGCCAAAATTACTTATAAAAAGCTGAACGACATGGTCAACAGCTTCGCGACGGCGCTAATCGATATGGGGGTAAAACCCGGCGATAAGGTCGCGATGCTCCTGCCGAATATGCCGCAGATAGTCGCAGCATCGTATGGGGCGTGGCGTGCAGGAGCGGTTGTCGTGATGAACAACCCGCTCTATACCGACCACGAACTCGAGTATCAGCTCAACAACTCGGAATCGACAGTACTGGTCACCCTTGACCTGCTGGCGCCGCGGATGATCGCACTGCGGCCCAAAACACAGGTGAAGAAAATTATTGTGGCCCACATCCGCGATCATCTTGGATTTCCCAAAAAACAGCTCCTTCCGATCGTGGCCAAGGACAAACATCGGGATATACCGAAAACCGACCAGGTCTACGAGTGGCTCGATGTACTGAAAAAATATCCGGCAAACGATCCGAAGATACAGGTGGATTTCAACAGCCTTGCAAATCTGCAATATACCGGTGGCACTACCGGCGTTAGCAAAGGCGTCATGCTCACCCACAGCAATCTCTCGTGCAACGTCCAGCAGATCCGTTCCTGGTTCCCCGACTTCGGGAAAGGCGAGCTGATTATGGCGGGCATTCTTCCGTTCTTCCATTCGTTCGGACTTACGACCGTCATGAATTTCACTATCTGGATGGCAGGTACGGACGTGCTTATCCCCCGACCGGAACCTCTGGCCATTCTTCAGGCGATTCAAAAATATAAAATCAATTTCTATCCTGCGGTTCCGACCATTTACGTCGGATTGCTTAACCACCCGGATATCGCCAAGTACGATATTTCATCGATAAAGGGATGCTTTTCGGGCGCCGCACCGCTTCCGGTCGAAGTTATCAAGGAATTCGAGGCGAAAACCGGCGCCCAGATTTGCGAAGGGTATGGCCTGAGCGAGACAAGCCCGGTGGCGACCATCAATCCGTGGGGAGGCAAAACGAAAGCCGGTTCTATAGGACTCCCCGTTCCCGATACCGAACTGAAAATTGTCGATCTCGACGAGGGTACAAAAGAGATGCCTATCGGTGAGCCGGGTGAAGTAATAATCAGGGGGCCGCAGGTAACCAGCGGTTATTACAAGATGCCCGATGAGAGCGCAAAAACGGTCCGCAACGGCTGGCTGTATACCGGCGACATTGGGCAGATGGACGAAGAGGGATACTTCTATATTGTGGACCGCAAAAAAGACATGATTATCGCCGGAGGATACAACATCTATCCGCGTGACATAGACGAGGTCCTGTTCGAGCATCCTAAAATTATGGAGGCATGCGCCATCGGCATACCCGATGCATACAGGGGGGAGACGGTGAAGGCTTTCGTCGTGCTTAAGCCGGGCGAGTCGATGACGGCCGACGATGTCATCGAATACTGCAAGCAGAAACTCGCAAAATACAAGGTGCCGACACACGTCGAGTTCATCGAAAGCCTGCCTAAGAGCGGCGTGGGCAAGATCCTGCGAAAAGAGCTTCGCGCCATGGAGCTGAAAAAGATGGGCAAGGCCGGTTGAGGACCATACCTCGTTTCGAAACTCGGGGGGATGCGTTCACGACGCATCCCCTCTTATTATCTGTATTTAACCCTGAATGAGTTCCGCGAGAGGACGGTATTTTCTCTCGCTGAGGTCGAAATCAATCTCCCTGCGCTCTCCCCTGTCGTCGATATAGGACGCCGCGAGCCTGTCGCTTATCCGTGCTCCCTGTTTGAGTTCTATAATTCCGTAGTCGACAAGCTGGAGCAGATACGTGCGTATTATACCGAACGCCATCCTCTGAATGTTTTCATCCGCGTGGTGGTCGTGGTCGTAGAGCCCGAGGTTGACATCGGCCACCCGGTAATCACCGAAACACGTGTCGATATTTATCCCGGTCTCGACTCCGTACATCTGCCAGAAAGATACCCTGGTAAAAAATTCAAGCGTGCCCGCGATCTCCCCTGAAAGTGGGTATGCGAGCGAGGAGAGACCACGGAGCGATGGATGATCGATAGACGAAAAAAGCGGCTGCGCGACGAACTTCTTCACCCGGCCCATTCCGCGCCAGAAACTCGCTTTTGCGAAATCGTACCCATCGAGTACAGCGCCTGCGAGTCCGAAAACGAAATGGGTCCCGAAATACTGCGTCAGAACGTCCGTGTCGAGAAACACGACGATCGTGTCCACCGCTCTTTTCTTTTCATCCCCTGAAGTGAGAAGGTGATACAGTGTCCTGCGCATATCCGCGCCCTTGCCTCTCTCCGCGCCCATATCCGGTATGGAAAGCCCGTTGCACAGAACTATCTCGGTACCATCCCACGCCTCCCGCGCGCGAAGCTCCGTTTTTTCCTCGGAATCTCCCTTGCGGCGATGCGAAACAATAATCCGGTCCACGATGTCGCCGGCCTCATTTCTGATAAGCGTTATCTTGCTGTGGATGAGGTCCGCCTCGCGTTCCCCGAAGGTCGAGAAAACGACACAGATGTGCTTTTCCTTTTTGCGCTCTTTGATTCTTTCCGGCGTATAGTGCCTTGATTCGATCTGCACGACGGTTTTCATGGGGCCCCCGTTCTTTGTTTCTTTGTAAAGCTTCAGCGTACTTATAGTATTTTAACTTGATTTTTTCAATACTGACTAATAAAAAACATCATTTAATCTTGGAGGATCGATACTATGGATAACAGGTCCGCTTTCGGCGCGCGGGAGATGTACGCCGTTATACTTCTCGCTCTGATGAACTTCTTTCTGTTCGCAGATCAGAATCTCATGGCGCCCAATCTGACCCAGATAGCGCACGAATTCGGTTTTACCGACATACAGCGGGACACAAAGCTGGGAGGCAACATCTCTTTCGTTTTCTGGGTGCTCGGCGGTCTGGTAACGCTCGGCATCGGCTATCTCACCGACCTCATTTCGCGGCGGAACCTTTTTATATGGGTGGTAATAATCGGCGAAATTCCCTGTCTGCTCACGGGTTTCGCGCAGACGTACGACCAGCTGTTCTGGCTTCGCGCGGCGACAGGCATCGGAATCGGAGGGGCCCTCCCCCTCACCTATTCCATGATAGGGGACTATTTCTCAGCGCGAAACAGGGCGTCCGCTGCTGCCTGGCTTGGGCTTGCACAGGGTATGGGAATCGCCGCTGGTCAGCTCCTTGCAGGATTTATCGGTTCCACGCACGGCTGGAGGCTTCCGTTCATCATAGTCGCTCTTCCCAATTTTCTTCTAATTGTGCTTTTCTGGCTTACCGTCAAAGAGCCGGCACGCGGCAATGCCGAAGAGAGCCTGCGAGACCTTATCGAAAGCGGGAAGGTATATACCGGTCGCATAAACTGGAAGCTGTACCGCGATCTGTTTAAAATAAAGACGAATATATTGATATTCCTCCAGGGTATTCCCGGTACCGTCCCGTGGGGCGTGTTCTTCATCTTTCTTAACGATTTTTACTCGCAGGACAAGGGATTTTCCGTAGAGGTCGCCACACTTATCGTTATGACCGTGGGAGGCGCGGCCATAATCGGAGCCTTTGTCGGCGGCCTGTGGGGTAACAAACTGTACAATATCAATCCCCGCTATCTCCCTCTCCTCTGCGGTTCCACCACCCTGCTCGGCATTATAC
>CAZEAH010000092.1:0-8753 GCA_964510075.1 uncultured Leptospirales bacterium
GGGCCGCTCCTGATCCTCATTTACTTCCACGCAAAGTTTTTTGAACTGGGCTTTTCGCTCTGCAACCTCTTCGAAATAGCCTCGGACGAAGACATATCGCGAAAGCCCGACGCACTGTACCTTTTCGGCGTGCCGGGCAGCGCACTCGACGGCCTGGCAGAGTTCCCCACGGTGTTCCACGAGGACAGGGAAAGAGGCATGCTGGTCGCGGCGGTGCCGAATCGCGACGAGTTCGGCTACTTCGGTTATTTAAAGAAGATGGTGCTGACTCTCCACAACATCCGGATGATGCAGGCCGGGAGGCTCCCGTTCCACGGCGCGTTCGTCCGTATCGTCATGGACGGCGACTCGCAGAAAAACATCCTGATAATCGGCGATACCGGCGCGGGGAAGTCGGAGACACTGGAGGCCTTCAGGACCATCGGCGGGGACGATATACGCGACATGACCGTCATCGCCGACGACATGGGGTCGCTGGACATCGACGACAGGGGCGACATTATCGGCTTCGGAACGGAGATCGGGGCGTTCCTGCGCCTTGACGACCTTCAGCCGGGGTACGCCTTCGGTCAGATCGACCGCTCCATCATAATGAGCCCCGCGCAGATCAACGCGCGTATCGTCATCCCCGTCACCACGTGCGATACCGTCATGAAAGGGCACCGTGTCGACATGGTGCTCTACGCGAACAACTACGAGCAGGTCGACGACGACCATCCGATCATTGAACGATTTTCCGGGGTCGACAAAGCGTTCACCGTATTCCGCGAGGGGATGGTGATGAGCAAGGGGACCACGACCTCGACCGGAATCGTACACTCCTATTTCGCGAACATCTTCGGACCTCCCCAGTACCGTGAAATCCACGACCATCTGGCCATGGTGTTCTTCAACGCCTTTTTTGGACGCGGAGTGTTCGTCGGGCAGATGCGCACCAGGCTGGGAATAAACGGGTTCGAGATGCGGGGCCCCGAAGAGGCCGCCCGCGAACTTCTGCGGCTGGTCCGCGGGGGATGCTGATCCGCGCGGCCGGCGGTCAGCCCCGCGAAGCCCTGTCGATGGCGGTTTTAATGAGATAGAGTGCGTTGTGGAGGTAGCTCACTCCGCCTATGAACCGTTCCTTGGTCATTCCCACAGGAAGGGAGTCGATGACCTGTTGAACGGCGGCGAGTTCCTCCTCCATCATCCGGTGACATTCGAGCGCCCGCTCGCGTCCGGTTTCTCTCAGCAGGCGTTCTATTCCATCCTGAAGGGAGGCGGCGTTGCCGAACAGTTCGCGCAAGATGGCGCGCGGCCCGGGCTCGCATCGTCTGACGAGCTTTTCTATAACGCAGATGCGCACCATCCGGTACCCCAGGGTGACGTCCTGACAGTTGCGGTTCGAAAAGCAGTCGGGATATCGCTCGAAATAGACGTCCCCCAGGGCGATCATATCATCCTTATCGAACGGGAAGTCCCCGTTAAGGGCGGCCACCCTTTGACGGAACGCTTCGATGTCGGCATTTTCCCTGAAGAGGCGCGCGATCATAAGCCCTCCCTTTCCCGCACATTCAGCCTATCGCATACACGGCGGCCGATCAAGAGAAAAGCGCCGCCGAAATTGTATTGCATTTACGCGTAATATCCTTAAAAAGTGTCATCGGGAGCGACGCGCAAAGGACTCCCGACCGCACGGGATACCCGGCCGGGCAGTCGCGCGTTTTTAATCATGAGTAAATTTTCTTTTTACTTTTTTCAACCCGAAAACGTAGTATATATGAGGACGTCGGACAGATGAAACGAACACTCGCACTACTCGCGTGCCTTTCACTCCTCGCCTACGCACCGGCGGCATCCGCGCTGACCGGGGACGAGGCCGTGGGGAAATTCCAGGCGCGCATGAACAGCGTCGGCACGATGAGCGGAACCATATCCTGGATGTACCAGAGCGGGCAGGGATACAGCGGCACGTTTAAGTACATGGCGCCGGGAAAGATCCTCGTCAAATTTACCAGCCCCTCGGGCCGCATTCTCTCGTCCAACGGCAGAAGGCTCTGGGTGTTCGATTCGTCGAGCAACATATGCGGCGTCCAAGACCTCGCCCGGGGCGGCTCGGGCGGGCTCGCGGGACTAGTGAGCGGGTACCTGGCGATACTGACGGCGCAGGGCCCCTCCGGATACACGATAAAGCTGAAGAACAGCGAACGCGCGTACTCGGACGTAACGCTCGTTCTGGACGGCGGCTTCCTCCCCCGTAAAATCGTCCTGCTCAACAAGGCCGGGGACGGAATGTCCATCACGTTTACCAACGTCCGGACGGGAGAGAGCATGGCCCCGGGTATATTCGATTTCTCGGTGCCGTCAAACGCACAGCTGGTAAAGAATCCGCTCGACGTTAAATAGAAGCCGAACCCGTCACCGCCCGTTGCGGCCCGTCGGCAAGGCATCCGGGAGGTCCGCGTATCCGATTTCACAGAAGGGGATCGTAGAGATATACAGCCGGACCGGCCCCGACCGGTTTCCCTCGCACGGGGCATGTCGAATTGAGCAGGGGAATATCCGCGATGAACAGACGCGCCATGATTAAATCGAATACAAGCGGAAAGCCGCCGCTGTCGTCCCCGGCGTTCGTCGGAGCGCTGCTCGCGGCGGTCCTCCTCGCTACGGCGCCGCCCGCCTTCGCTCAACAGGAGCTCTTCTTCACCTACATCGGCGCGACCGTGGGCGGGGGGACGGCGTCTATCGATTACAGCGAATGGGTGGTCAACGCACGCGAGACGAAAAGCGCCTCGGGTGCGTACTTTTCGGGCGGCCTGCTTCTCGACGTCATCGTTCGCGACATCATCGGCGAGTTCACCCTTCAGTTGATCAACACCGGCGCCTCCGAGGACACGGTGGCGTCGCTTCGCCTTCTCTATTCGGTGACCGGTAAATACGCCTTCCGTCTGAATGAGAGCTTCTTCGTCTGCCCGGGTGTCGGACTCTACCTCGAGTCGGGGCCCTCCGACAGGGACTATGAGGGCGGCGCCGGTCTGTCAGCCACGGCCGGTGTCGGGTGGACGTTCGCCCGCGACTGGATACTGTTTTTCGATCTGGTCGGGCGTTACGGCTCCTACGGACTCGGCGAAGAATCGACCATCATATCCTACGGCGCGAGCCTGGGGGTGGTGTACAAGATCGGCAGACTGTGAGTCTCGCGTCCCGAATTCTTCAGCCATCGCTCGTTATCCTGCTGTCGGTCACGGCGGCGATACTGTATTCATACGGAACGATCATGGACGTCGCCCCGGAGCGCTGTGCCGGCATGGCGACGGCTTTTACGGCGATTCTTATTTCTGGCGTCGTTATCAGAAAATCGATTGTTCGCGAAGACGGGCCGGGAGATGCCGCAGCCCCGGCGAAAAACCGTTTTCCGCTGCGCGCGCTTCTGCTCTTCGTCATCGCCCTCGGCGCCGCCGCGCTTCCGGCCCACCGCATCCGCGGCATCGGTTTCGACCGGGCCGGCCAACAACCGATCGGTTCCTTCATCGGCGCGGTGGAGGAGTCCCGCACGCGGCGTTACACGACCGAACTGACCGTCGCCCTCCACGACCAAGCCGCCGCCGGACGGGCCGTGATACTCGCCCCTTATGACTGCCGGGCCGAAAGGGGAGACGTTGTGGCGGTCTTTTCGGAGCCGCGTTTCATCGATCCAAAGAGCGTCCGGGTCACGCCGTATCTGGCAGGTCTGGCGCGACGCGGGATATCGTACATCGCCTATGCCGACGACGATTCGCTTTCGGTCGTTACCCCTGCGCCCCGAGGGCGGCGTGAAGCCGTTCGATCGGCTATCGGGCGGTCGATCGACCGGCACTTCAGCGCTTCGACGGCGTCCCTGCTCAGGGCGCTGTATTTCGGGAACAAGAGCCATCTGGACAAACGGACGATAGATTCATATAAAAAGGCGGGAGTGATGCACGTCCTCGCCGCGAGCGGGCTGCACGTGGGCATCGTCGCCGCCGTCCCGTTCATCCTACTCGCACCGTTCAGAGTCGGCAAGCGGACCATTACGGCCCTAACGGCGGCCCTTCTCTGCTTTTACCTCTACATTACCGACATGCCCGTCTCGCTGGTGCGCGCCTTCATCATGTTCGCCCTCTACACGGTACAGCGTTTTCTCGACATGGACCGTGGAGCCGTAAACACCCTCTTTCTGGCCGCTTCCGCGATTCTGGCCTATGCGCCGCACGAGCTCTACGAACCCGGCTTTCAGCTTACCTTCGGAGCGACGTTCGGCATCCTGCTGTTCTTCCGCCCCTTCGAAGAGTCCCTGGGCGCCCTCCCGCGGGCGGTCCGCGGGCCGCTCGCCCTTACTCTTTCGGCCCAGGTGCCCGTGTTCCCGATCATTTTCCACCACATGGGCGAGATTAATCTTGCCGGCCCGCTTTCCAACCTCGCCGTCGTGCCGGGCATCACCTTCGCCCTCGCCGCCTCCATCGCCTCGAACTGCGCCGGCCTGGTCTCCGAAACGGCCGGACGCCTCCTCGCCCTTCCGGTGGATTGCATCGTCGACATCACCTCCGCATTCGTCGACGCCGCGGCTTCGCTTGGAGGCCATTTCCGACCCGACCGCGCGTTGTGGCGCATTCTCCCTTTTTTCGCACTGTTCACGCTCCCGCTGTTCGCGTCGCGAGAGTACAGACGACCGGCCGCGGTGGCCGTCCTGGTCGCTTTCGCCGGGGCCTGGGCCCTCCTTGCCGCGGACGCTCGCCGCTCCCCCGATCCCCGGATCGTATTCCGCGACGGGAGAGAACTCACGGTCATATCCGACGGCGATCACGCCCTTGTACACGGGCGGATAAACGGATTGAATACCGCCTCGGCCGTGCACGAGGCCCTCGAACGCGACGGGGTCTCGACGCTACAGATCGAGCTTCACGGAACGGATTACCGGTCGCTGTCGGGTGCTGCCTTTCTGGCCCGCAGGCTCATCATCTCCTCCTGCGCAATCGATTCGCGTTTCAGGTTCTCCAGGGCCCTGACAAGGCTCGTCACCATACTGGAGCGTGACGGGATACAACCGGAATTCAGGCATGTCCCTCCTCCTCAGGAGCGCGGGGATTCCGCCGGCCGCACCCCGCTCTTTCGTCCCCCGGACCGCACAAGTCCGCTTTCCTCCCTCGAAGCGGCGGCACAGCGCTTCCGCGACCGGATTTACGCTTCCTCCCCCGGGAGGCAGGAAAAGGTCGAACACACCGGGCGGAGAAATCACATCGACCAAAAGAGGGTTGAAAACACGGTTGACAATTGACGGTGCGGCCCCGAGTCTTTGATGTGCGGCCGATCCCGGCCCGCACTAAATATCGCACTAAATATTAAGTACAGTTCGGAAAACACCCGTTCGATATACTATACAGGGCGTGCTGCGTACCGTTCGAAAGACCGGAAGAACATACACTATGGCAATACACAATACCTCCGAAACAGCCGCAAAGATCGCGAGGGGTGAACCCTTCAGCTTTTCGTTTCATTACCTGTCCGAGGACGTGGTGCGGTACATCAACGCTCTTTTCGCCAAGATCCTCGCTTCGATGGACCGGATATTCCTGCTGGACACATTTATCACTATTATTAGGGAAATATGCATCAACGCCGTTAAGGCCAACGCCAAGCGCGTCTATTTCCGCACCATCGGCATAAATATCGATGATCACGAACGCTATGCCGAGGGCATCGAACAGTTCAAGCGTAACGTCATCGGCCATTTCGAGTCCATGGAGGCCGAGCTTAAAAACAGTGACTTGCGGGTCAGCTTCAGCATTAAAAAAGACGCCAACGGCCTGATGATCCAGGTGCTCAATAACTCGGTAATTCAGCCCGAAGAGATGGCGCGCATCAGCATGCGCATGGAGAAGGCGCGGCACTACGAGGACTTCACCGAAGCGTATGAGGAGATATACGACGATACCGAGGGCGCCGGGCTCGGCATAGTGCTCACTGTTCTCCTCCTCAAAAACTCGGGAATCGGCGCCGAGAACTACAGGGTTGTCCGCGGCGAAAAAGACACGCGCACGCTGCTCGCTATACCCTACGAACTCCGGCCGCAGGAGATCACCACCACCATAAAAAAACAGATACTGGCGGAGGTCGACGGCATCCCGACCTTTCCCAAAAACGTTATCGAACTTCAGCGGCTCTGCGCGAATCCGGAATCTTCGATCACCGACATCTCGGGAAAGATCGCCATAGACCCGGCGCTCTCTTCCGACGTTCTCAAGCTTGCCAACTCCGCGGGTTTCATCTCGGGCAAGCGTATTGAAACCATCCCCGAGGCGATAAAGAACATCGGGCTGAAAAACCTCAACGCCATTCTGCTCGCCGCAAGCGCCCGGTCCATACTGGACAAACGCTACTCGCGCTTCGAGCAGATATGGGCGCACTGCAACCAGGTCGCCTTTTATGCGCGCAGGATCGCGCTCAAATACAAGTTTTCAAAAATTGTCGAAAACGCGTTTCTCGGGGGGCTCCTCCACGACCTCGGAAAGATCATAATGCTCTCCACCGACCTCGGCACAACGAATAAAATAGCCGACATCGTCAAAGACCGCAAGATACGCACCTCCACCGTCATGGAGGAAATCTCCGTGGGCATAAGCCACGCGAACATAGGCCAGTTGATAGCCGAAAAGTGGGCCTTCCCCGATTACCTGGTCGAATCCATCCGCAACCACCACACCCCCCTCAACGCGGAAGAGAAACATCGCGATATCGTGTTCGTCGTCTACCTGGCCAATATCATGTGCGGGATAGAGTCCCGCCGCTATCAGCTCTACTACGCGGAGGACGAGGTGCTCGCCCGTTTCGGCCTCTCCACAGATACGGCGTTTAACGATTTACAGGCCGAGCTGAAAACCGCTTTCGACACCGGGGCCGCATAGGCCCGCCGGCGATCGTATCGCATGGGCCGCTATACCGTCAGCGAAACACCCTCGGGCCACCGGACGCTCGTGTATACCGGCCCGCCGGAAATCAGGATCCATTCCGCATACGACCCGGTACGTGAAGCCGAACGCGCCGCCGCCGCCTTCGCCATCGGAAGGGCGACCAGTATTATCGTCTGCGGCCTGGGGCTGGGATATCACCTCGCCGCCCTGCGCCGACGCCACCCCGAATGTGTCTTCATGGTGCTCGAAAAGGACCCCGAGGTCGTACATCTGGCCAGGGGAACATGCCCCTCGAATCTCGAAGGGGCCCATATATTGGTATCCCCGGACGATATCCCGGCGGTCCTGGAAGGATTCGAGATGGACGCGTTCCGCGGCAAGGCGGTCTATTTTCACCGTCCCTCGTATCTGCTCGACAGGGAATTCTACGATTCCATGGTCGCCGACATAAGCCGCTATTTTTCGTCCAAACTCAGCGATCTGCTCACGCGCTTCGAGTTCGAGGAGCGATGGATGGCGAACATTTTCTCCAACCTGCCCCGCAGCCTATGCGCCGGACGGGTGGCCGACCTCTTCGGCCGGTTTTCCGGCGTACCTGGAATCATCGTTTCCGCGGGCCCCTCTCTCCGTAAGAACGCGAACCTGCTCGGCCGGATGAAAGGCAGAGCGCTCATCGTATCCGTGGACACGGCCCTGAAGGTACTGCTTCGCCACGGCGTGGAGCCGCACATTGTCATGACGATCGACGCGCAGAAGCACAGCATAAAACACTTCCTCGGAGAAAGCCCCGAAGGGACCGTCCTGCTTGCGGATCTCGTAAGCTATCCGCGCATTGCCGAACGCTACCCGGGCAAAACGGTCTTCAGCACCACGGCCAAGTTTTACAACGCGCCCGACGGGTCGGTGCGGCGCGAACCGACTCCGGCGATGGACTGGATTGAACGTTACATTGACCCCTCCGGCGACATCCAGTCGGGCGGATCGGTGGCCACAAGCGCCTTCGATCTCATGCTCAACCTCGGATGCTCTCCCATAGTGCTCGTGGGCCAGGACCTCGCCTATACCGGCAGGGAGATCCACAGCACGGGAACGCACCACAACGGGGAATGGCTTGCCAGAACCTCGCGCTTCCTCAATCTCGACACCATCAACCAGCGGGTTATCCGAAAGAGAAAGATCAAGTACGTGGAGGCCTTCGGCGGAAAGGGAACGGTTATTTCGGATTACGTTTTCGACCTCTACCGGAGCTGGTTCGAGGACTCGGTTCGGAAGGTTCCGGTCCCGGTAATCAATGCCACCGGCGGCGGCGCGCGGATCGCCGGCACGGATGAACGCTCGCTCGAATCGCTTATCGATGAATTTCCGGCGCGGGCCCCGGGTCCCGCGGAGCTTCTGCGGCGCGCCCTCACCGCGGGCCGGAAAGGAGCGGGAAGGCTCCGAACGGCCCTGGACCGGGCGCTCGATCTGACCGCCCCGGCGGCGGCGCTCGCATCGAGGCCGATCGAAAGCCTCTCCGATGACGAACGGCGTACACTGCTCGATACCTCGTCGAAGGCCCTGCCGGAGCTCTTCAACCCTCTGCTGCGCCGGACGAACGCCTACCTCGCCAGACACGGAGAACTTCCTCCCGAGAGGGCCATGTCCATCCTGCTTGCCGATATCGCCTCGGCCGCGCGCAGGCTCCAGCGGCATCTCGCCGTATGCCGCGCCCGGCTCGACGATCTTCCATAGGGCATGGGAACCTCTAAAAATTAAAACTTTTAGCAATATCAGAAATCGTAACCCTTGATTTAATCAGGAGTTGCAACTTTATCAACCTCAAAAATGTTAATTAATAGAGGTTCCCGCATA
>CAZEAH010000093.1:0-8639 GCA_964510075.1 uncultured Leptospirales bacterium
ACCCGGATCACGAGGGGGCGCGCCGCGGACTCGCACGCCTCAACTGAGCCGGTTATACTCTTAATAAACGGACGGATGCACCAATGATCTCCTACATTCTGCTTAAATACGATATCGAGCCCGGACTGTTTGTCACTATCACCAACTCCATCTATAACGGCCTTGTTGTTATTGCGGTCGCCGTCGGCCTTTACCTGGTGTTTCGCAAAGTCGGCACGCTGGGCTACGAGAAGGCGAAGGTACGTCGATTCTTTCTTATCATAGCTCTGTTTATTCTTCCGGCGGGCTACATAAGTTCCCGCGCCGCGAACATTTTTTATCACCCCAGCCAGTTCTGGAGCTTCGCGCTGTTGTCGGACATCGTCAGCTCACAGAGCTACCACACCTTCCACGCGAGCCTGGTGCTTCCGACGATATGTATAAGCGCCCTCCTTTTCGCCATGCGCTTCCGCTTCTGGGACATCAGTGACGCCTTTTTCCTCTATATCCCGCTTTCGAACGCAATCGGCAGGGTGGCGTGTTTTCTGGTGGGTTGCTGCTGGGGCGGGTCGATCGGCTTTTCGATATTCGGCTTCAGCTTCGATTTTTACAATCCCGTGCCGCTGTACGATATCGCCTATAATCTTGCGATTTTTTTCGTACTCAAAAGAATGCACGAACGCATCTACGCTCCGGTATCAACCGAACGCATGCGCGAAGGGGGAAAAATTACGGCGCTCTATCTCATACTGTACGGCGACGCGCGCTTCCTGATAGAGTTCATCCGAACCGAATCCATCGTGGCTTTCGGGCTCACGCAGGCACAGATAGTCATGATCGTTTTTGTCGCGATAGGATCCCTCATCCTTGCGGGAACCGCGCTTAAAAACCGTTTTTACGACCTGTCCGGGGAACAGAGGCGTATTTTCGGCATCCGCATCGCCGCCGGCGGCCTCGCGGTCTATTTTATACTCTTCTTCTCTCTCATTGCCCTCCTCATGAAGAGCGGCCTTGTCACATGGCCGCTCTTCCCGGTCGAAAGCATTGCCGACGCATGGGGCAGGATTCCGGCCTATCTTCCGGTCTTTGCGCTGGAGATGGCCGGGCTTGCGTTCCTGCTGAAGGCGGAAATACCGTTCGCAAGGGATTTCAAGCTCGACGCGCGCGGACTTCTTAATCCGTGGTTCGCACTCGGCCTCGTCGGAAGCCTCGCCTACACCGTTATACTGCTCGGTACAACGAAATTCGGACTCCGCGGGCCGGAGTTCTGGCCTCCCGTAATCATCATCTCCCTTCTTAACGCGCTTGCGGAGGAAGTCTTCTTTCGGCTCGCGTTCTACCGCCTGCTTCGCGCGTCCGGCCTGGACGTGCTCCCGGCCCTGGCGGCGCAGGCCGCGCTGTATTCGATCATCCATCTCGCCATCGGCGGACCGCTGTTTTTCGTTTTGAGCTTCATTTACGGCATGGTCCTCGGTATGGTTTTCGAGCGGTCGCGGAGCGTACTGCCCTGCGTTCTCTGTCATGTCATCATCGATCTGGGGGTCATCGGGCTTCCGATGATGATGTATTGAGGGACCGTGCGTCGGACAAATTCCGGTTGAAATTTCACGGCGTTTCAAATCATGCTGATACCGCCGGTAACGGTCGGGCCATTTCGAGCCATTACCCCCGCATACGGTATGTATAATCATCCGGCTCGATGAGGACCGGCACCCTCCGGCCGTTTCCCAGGACAGAAGGAGCAACGCGCATGAAAATTCCCGGTATCATCGGCGGGGTCGGCCCCGAATCCACGGTGGACTATTACCGATCCATTATCTCCCTTTACAGGGAACGGTACGATCCGCACGGCTATCCGGAGCTGCTCATCGCGAGCATCGACATGACCCGCATGCTCTCCATGATCGAGGACAATGACATGAGGTCGCTGGTCGATCTTCTGCTGGGTGCGTTCGCCCGCCTGCGCTCCGCCGGCGCCGACTTCGGTGCGATAGCATCCAACACGCCGCACATAGTTTTCGACGAACTCAGAAAGGCCGTCCCGATGCCGCTCATCAGCATCGTCGAGTCTACGACGGAGAGGGCCGCGGCGGCAGGCATTAGGCGCGCCGCCCTCCTCGGAACGGCCTTTACCATGAACAACGACTTTTACCGGACATCGTTCGAGCGCCGCGGCATAGCGCTCCTCGTCCCCTCTCACGACGAGAGGGAATACATTAACCGCCGAATTTTCGACGAGCTCGAATTCGGCCTCGTGAAGCCCGAGACCCGCGATGGCTTCGACGCCATCATCGGGCGCATGCGGAAAGAGCACGGCATCGAAGGCGTGATTCTTGGCTGCACCGAACTGCCGCTGCTCTATCCGGAACCCGAAGGGCCCGGAGGTTTGCCGCTGTTCAATACGGCCCGGATTCATATCGAGGAGATCATCGCCGCGATGGGATAAACGGCACCTGTGGAAACGGGCCCGGATTTACTCGCAGTAATCCGGGGCCCTCAACCACCCATCGTGACATTTATACACGCGGCGTATATTTGCACATAGGAGCACCGCCATGGAAAGGACAAAAAAAGCCCTGGGATTCTTCGCGAACCATTTCAACTGCTCCCAATCCGTTCTCAGCGCGTTCGCCGGCGACTACGGACTCGACGAGCACACCGCGCTGAAGCTCGCCTGCGCTTTCGGCGCGGGGATGGCCCGCACCCAGGATACGTGCGGCGCGGTGACGGGGGCCTACATGGTGCTGGGTCTCCGGCATGGAAAATATCTGGCCGATGATGAAACCGGAAAGGAGCTGACCTACGCGAAAGCCCGGGAGTTCACCGCTTCATTCGTACGCCTGCACGGCTCCGCCATCTGCCGGAACCTGATCGGTGTCGACATTTCCACACTGGAAGGCCTCCAGCGGGCGCACGACGCCGGCCTGTTCGAAAAGCGCTGTGCCTTTTTCGTACGCGACGCCGTTGAGATACTCGAGAAGATGGATTGATTACCGTATTTTTAGCCGCCGTCCCCATACACCGGCGCAAAACGACCGGGGCTCGTGCGGAAAATGGTTTGCATTATACCCGGTTGCATGGCCTTAATTAGCATGTTAAGCCGATTATCAATCACGGACACCCGATTCGTGCCATATGGAGAAACCGATGAGCGCTGAAAAAAACGACGGAAACCTGCTCGCGTCCATTGCCCGAAGCCTGTATGACGCCGGCGCGTATGCCGCGCTCGCACTCAGGCCGACCGCTCACGCGCTGGCGTATCTGCTCGTTTTCTCACTGCTGTGCGCGTCGATCGCGGCCGTCCCCGTGGCGCGCGAAATAAACGCATCGCTGGAACAGGCGGGACGATCGTTCAGCACGGACTTTCCCGATTTTATCTTTACCCCCGAGGGCTTCAAGGTTAAGGGAAAACTCCCCGTAATCTCCGCGGACGAAGAGCGCTTCCTCTGGGTCTTCGATCCATCCGGCAGAACGAACGCGTCCATACTCGACGGATATCCGAAGGGCGTCTACCTCTCCAACGAGGGCGTGCTGTATAAAAAAAACGAGTTTGAGACGCGCCATTACAGTATCGAGGCGTTAAAGCAATACGCGCCCATCACCAAAGCTGATGTTGAGCGTCTCATTTCGTATCACTGGGTACTTACCTCGGTGATTGTGCTTTTCTTTCTCGCATTCTCCGTTCTCGCAAAGTTTTTCAGCGCCTTCATTGTGGCACTGCTCGGCCTTGCGGGCCTTGCCGTCGGACGCCGGCGAGTCCCCTTTGATGTCCTTTTCAGGCTCGCGATGTACGCGCTGACGCTTCCCATCATCGTTAAAACGGCGGCTTCCGTCGCGAAGATAGACATCCCGTGGTTCTTCCTCATTTATTACGGCATAGCGGTCTTCTATCTCGTCAGGGGGATCGGCAGAATCGAACCGCTTCCGGTCGGCGGCACATCGGTCGAAAAAGCTGAATAACAAGTCTCGGGGACCGGGCGCTTACAGACTGGATCTCTGCCCAGAAGCGATGAAACTCGCGGATTGCAGACAGTGCAGGGTATTACGGCGGGGAGATCGACGGCAACACCGTTTGCTGCCGTTTCTGGAACACGGTGGATTACCGCCTTATCGTACCCGCCGAAAACGGCGAGTCCCTTGTCGTTGTGTGCCCCTTCGATTCGATGACCGCGCCATGATGACCCGACTGTACGCCCGTCATCCGTTTGTAAGTGTTTCCCTTACAAAATACTTGCGTATTTCCCCCAAAGGCGGTATATTAGCGGCACAAGAGAAAATCCGGGGGCCCTCGATCATGAAAGGTCCGTTTTTACTCGTCCTCGCCGCCCTGTTTTTCGCCGTTCCCGCAGCGCATGCTCTCGATGTCTGCACCGGCAACTGCACCGACGGAAAGGGAAGCATGCTCTTCGAAGACGGCCGCCGGTATGAAGGGGAATGGCAGAAGGGCCTTCCCGAGGGACAGGGGACGTGCATATTCCCCGACGGCTCCCGTTATGAAGGGCGATGGAAAGGCGGAGTCATGCACGGGCAGGGTACCATCACCTATCCCAACAACCGCAGCTACACCGGCAACTGGGTGAACGGAGAATGGCAGGGAGAGGGAAGCTATCGCTACGCGGACGGGAGCCGCTATTACGGCGGATGGATGAGGAACATGCGCCATGGAAACGGCACTCTCGTAGGAGCCGACGGGTCCCGTTATACAGGAGAGTGGCGTAACGACAAACGGCACGGCTACGGAACGCTGACGCTCCCCGACGGCCTCACCTACAGCGGCGAATGGTATGACGACCGCCGGAACGGATTCGGAACGTGCGTTTTGCCCGACGGCGAGAAGTATCGCGGCAACTGGAAGGACGGCAAGCGCCACGGAAACGGCACCTGCCTCTTCCCCGACGGGAACAAATACAGCGGTAACTGGGAGGAAGACCGCGAACATGGGGAGGGAACGCTCATCCTTTACCCGCTGGGTATCGAGTACCGCGTGAGGATGGAGCACGGAACGCTCATCCAGATGAGGCGTAAATACTGAACGTGCCTTCCACCGGCCACAAGCTTCGGGATTATAATGCGCCGGCCGCCTTTTCCGCCGCCTCCAGAATGGCATTCACCTGGATAGAGGTTATAAGAAGGCTCGGTCGAAAGATGACGGTAGACGTATCCACCGCCCCGGGCATAACCAGGAGCCCCCTTCGGGCGGCCGCACGGCAGAAAGCACGCGCCTTTTCGGCCGTTCCCATGTCGATCGCCTGAAGCAGTCCCGAACCCCTTACGGTGCCCGCGCTTCGACGGCCCTTTACCATCCTCTCCAGTCCGTCCCGAAGGCGTCTGCCCATCATCTCGGCATTGTCCCACGGTTTAAGCTTCTCGTAGAGCTCGATCGCCGCTATGGCCGCCATGCAGCCGAGGTCCGAACCTCCGAATGTCGAGAGGTGTATGAGCGGATGGGCATTCATAAACCGGTTGAGCTTTTTCGTAAACACGGTCGCCGCGATCGGGAACACTCCCGCCCCGAGCGCCTCTCCGATCACCAGCACGTCGGGGACGACGCCGGAGTGCTCGAGATAGAACTTCTTCCCGCACCGGCCGAGGCCCGACTGAGTCTCGTCGAAAACCAGTACTGTGCCGCTCCGATCGCAGATGCGCCTCAGCCCGCGCAGGTATTCGGGATATGCCGCGCGGCACCCGTTCTCCGCCTGGAGCGGTTCGATGACCACAGCGGCCGTCTTTTCGGAAACCGTCTTTTCGGCAGAGGCGTAATCCCCGAACGGTATCGTCACGACATCGGGAATGAGCGGCCCGTACATTTCGCGATCAGCGCGGTCGGAAAGGCTGAGCGCAAAGCCCGTCTGACCGAACCACGAACCGTCTACCGTAACGATTTCCGTCCTTTCCGTAAAACCGCGCGCGAGCTTGCAGGCGAAATCGACGCTTTCCCCGCGCGTCACGCTGAAAACGACGCATTCCAGCCCCGCAGGGGAGAAGGCCGCCACTCGGGCCGCCAGCGCCGCCTTCTCGAGCGAGATCATGGGAAAGTTGCCCTGGTCGGTCCGACGGACCGCCTTTTTCAGGGCGGAGATAATCGCCCGCGGACGCCGTCCGAGGTTGTACACCGATCCGGAGGTGATACAGTCGATATAGCGCTTTCCGTTTTCATCATAAATGAACGCCCCGTCGCGTTCCGATTCCACGATATCCCTCCCCGTCGCGCGCATTTCATCCACGAGTGCGGAGGGGAAATAACGCCGGTACTCATCCAGTATTCTTTTTCCGCCGGTACCGCTCCTTTTCATTTCGCTTTCCTCCGCTTTTCGGTCAACACCTTCGCGAGGTCTTCGAGGCTTCGCAACCAGTTGAAGAGCACCGTCTGGACGCGTTCGCTGTTGAGCATGCGCAGGACGAAGGGGATCCGCGCCGCCGGCAGCGCCAGCGGCAGGAGAGACTTCATCATGCCCACGGCCGAGCGGGCGGCCTCTATGATCGCGTCGATATCTTCGTCGGTTGCGACCAGCGGCGGCATGAATCGCATGACCTGCGGGGCGTTGCCCGAGAACGCGGCGAACACTCCGTTTCGCGCGAGCGCATCCGACATCATGGGGCCCATGAATTCATGTATGTATTCGATACCGATCATGAGCCCCTTCCCGCGCACCTCGCGGATGATGGAAGGATTTTCGCTTTTCAGCTCCTCGAGCGCCGCGCGCAGACGGTTGCCCGCACGTTCCGCCCGTTCCCACAGGCGCGTTTCGCGCATGAAGCGCAGGACGGCCAGGGAAACGCGGCAGCCGATATCGGTCCCCCCGTTGTACGAGATATGGAAATCGTGGTGCTTTTTGAGGAACCTCTCGATGGATGGAAGCCTCCTGTAGAGCACCGCGCCGTTGGGAAACACTCCGCCGCCGATGGATTTCGCGAGGGCCATAATGTCCGGGACGACACCGGAATGTTCGCAGGCGAAAAACCGCCCCGTGCGGCAGAAACCGGTCTGTACCTCATCGAATATCAATATCGCACCGTGCCTGTCGCAGAGCCTCCTGATCTCTCTGAGGTATTCGTCTGAGGCGAGAAATATCCCGGCCTCGCCCTGAACGGGCTCGACGATGACGGCCGCGGTCGAATCGTTTATGTGCGGCGCGATCGCGCCTGGATCGTTGAAGGGAACGAATTCGAACCCCGGCATGAGCGGCTCGAAATGACGGCGATAGTGCTCCTTGCCGTTGGCTGAAAGGGCGAACCCCGTATGGCCGTGATAGGCCTTGATGGTAGAGACGACCGTATGCCTCCCGCTTGCCCCGCGAGCCAGTTTGATCGAACAGTCCACTGCGTCGCCCCCGCCGGAAGCGAAGAGAACGCGATCGAGCCCCTTCGGGGCGATTTCCACCAGCTCGCGGGCCAGCGCGGCCCTCCACGGAGACATGAGCATCCAGCTCCCCATGTCGACAGAACCGAGCGCATCCTCAAGCGCGGCGAGCACCAGCGGGTTACTCCTTCCGGCGTTGAAGCACCCGGCCGAGGTAAAGCAGTCGATCATCGTACGCCCGGTGGCCAGGTCGGTAAAACGGACGCCCTTCCTCATGCTTTCAAGCACGTCCAGATGCCCGGCCTTGAGGTATTTGACCTGTCCCCGGTTTATGTGCCGGGCGAATTGCTTCTCGATTCGCTTCTTTTCCTCGCGGTCAAGGGCCGCTCTCTTTCCTGACGCTTCGGATCGCATGACACCCCCCTCGCGGTCGCACCGCGTCCCGCGGCGGCCGTCCGTCGGGTTTTACGACAGCGTATCCGATATGTCAACAGATTATGCGGTTGTATCGGAATCGGCGCCCTCGCCGCGAGGCGGTGAGCTTTTACGGGGAAGCGGACCGAAATACTGGTACAGGTAGCATTTGATTTTACCGTTATAGAGTTTCCGGTTTTTGTCGGCCCTGCGGCCGTAGTATTTTTCGAAATCGGGATGCGCGGTAAGAACGAAAACCGACCATGTATCGAGGGAGCCCAGTACCCGCCCCATCTCACGGTACAGGGCCGCCACCTCCTCGCTTTCGCCGATCCGCTCACCATACGGGGGGTTGCAGACCAGGCAACCGTAGGGTTTCCTTGAACTGAATTCTTCCAGTTTCTTCCTCTCGAATACGATGTGGCCGGCTACCCCCGCCGCGGCGGCGTTCTCCCGCGCCTTCCTGAACACGGTGGCGTCGATGTCGGATGCGTATACGGTAAAATCCCCGCTCCGAATCGAAGACCGGGCCTCCTCGCGCGCCTCATCCCAGACGTTCTTCGCGATAAAGGGCCAGTGCTCCGCGGCGAACCTGCGCCCCAGACCGGGCGCGATATTGGCCCCCATGAGGCAGGCCTCGATGGGAATGGTTCCCGAGCCGCACAGGGGATCCGCGAACGGGCGGGAGACATCCCAGCGGCTTAACATCACCAGCGCGGCGGCAAGAGTTTCGCGCAGGGGGGCCTCCCCCTTCGACTTCCGGTATCCCCGCCTGTGCAATCCGTCCCCGCTGGTGTCCAGGGTGATGAGGGCGCGGTCGGACGAGAGGGACAGCTCTATCGAAAACAGCGGACCGTCTTCCTCGAAGCGATCACGCCTGTATTTTCTGGACATCGCCCTGACGACCGCCTTCTTTACGACCGACTGACAGGCCGGAATGCTAGAG
>CAZEAH010000094.1:0-8637 GCA_964510075.1 uncultured Leptospirales bacterium
GGTACGGCGTTCCGATGATCGGCACCTATCACACCCTGGTGTCCGAGCAGACCACCTACCTCTCGCCGGCGCGGCTGCTCAGGCTCGATCGTATCGTCAACTTCTACCGGAAGGTGCGCCGGACAACCGCCTCCACGACCGTTAGGGGAACTTCCAAAAAAACCATCACCCAGCGCCTCGTTCAGCGCTCCTGCAACTGGCTCTACGAGCGGAAGCGGCTCATCATAAGCCCGAGCCACCGGATTAAAAGCGTGCTCGAGGAACAGCATGTGCGCACGCCGATAGAGGTCATATCGAACGGCATGGACCTCTCCGTGTTCCGGGGCACCGCGAAGAAGGCCCCCTCATCTCCGCCGCGCCTGCTCCACGTGGGCAGGATTTCCTTCGAGAAGAACTGCGACGTGGTGCTCGAGGCCTTCGCCCTCATCCGGCGCTCGGTTCCGGGAGCGACGCTCACAATAGTGGGCGACGGGCCGGCGCTCGAATCGCTTAAAACGCTCGCGGAACGGCTCGGCATCGCCGACGCGGTCGACTTCCCAGGCTTCGTGCCGCGCGCGGAGCTTCCCGCTCTCTACCCGCGCTACGACCTCTTCCTTACCGCCTCCACCATGGAAACCCAGGGCCTTGTGGTGCTCGAGGCGATCGCGAGCGGTCTTCCCTGCGTCGGGGTCGACGCGTACGCGCTTCCCGAGCTCATACATCACGGAGAAAACGGCTTTATCGCCCGCCCCTTTGACCCGGAGGAGATGGCAGGCATGGCGCTCGAAATCCTCCGCGACCCTGCGCGGTTCAGCGCCTTTTCGGCCGCGGGCCTGAGGATCGCGTCGGAGCACGACATCGTCCGCTGCGCCCTCCGCCTCGAGGACGTATACCGGAGCCAGTCGCGCGCCGCGGCCGCGAGTCATGTACAGGCCGCCGGGGCCGCTCAGTCCCGCCTGCGGTACCTGATGCTTCGAAAATCTGCTTGATCGCCGCCGCCGTTGCGGTGTATCGTCGCGGAGGCGGTCGGCGCCCCGCGCCGCTTCCGCACTCCACCACACCGGACGGTGCTCCCATGATCTCACGGATAGACCATGTCTCGATAGCGGTGCGCGATTACGAAAAGGCGGAGCGCTTCTTCCGCGACGTTCTCGGCGTTGTTCAGGGCGCGGCGGCCGAGGATCCGAATATGAAGTACGTATGGAGGATTTTCTCGCTCGGCGACCTCACCCGGCTCGAAATACTCAACCCCACCGGAGAGGGGAGCTTTCTCGACGGGTTCCTGAAAAACCGCGAGGGGGGCGTGCACCATATAACGCTTCAGACGCCGGACATCCAGCAGGCCCGAGGAGTGCTGGAGCGGAACGGGATCCCCTATTTCGGCTACAACGAGTATCCCGGCGGCGTGTGGAAGGAGCTCTTCATACACCCGCGCGACGCCTTCGGCGTGCTCATCCAGATAGCGGAATTCACTCCCGACGACTGGCTGGCCGATTCGGTGAAGCTTCCGAAAGGGCGCAGGTGGTCGGTCGACCGGAAGGGTGACTCGGTCAGGCTCAGCCTCCCGCACCCGGGCGGTGGAACGGCCACCGTGGAGCTCTCCGCCGAGGAGGCGAAACACCTGGCCGCGGAGCTTAACGGAAAACCGTAAGACCCGCGGGACGGGGAGCGGGTGGAGAGGATTCAGCCCTTTTTCTTCGGGCGCTTTTTGCGTACCGAAAAACCGAAGCCTCCCAGCGGCTTCGTCACCGCGCAGTAATGGCCGTGGTTGTAGCAGAGCAGCCCGGCCCTCTCCAGATGGAACTTTCCCTTCGAATCGATAAGAGATTCCTCCGCGTGCACGGCGAGCACCTCGGAGAGGAAGAGATGATGGCTGCCCAGGGGGATAATGTCCTTGACGCGGCACTCTATACACACCGGGCACTCGGCGATGAGCGGCGCGCCCACATACCGCGCCGGCCGTCGCGAAAGCCGCGCCGCCGCGAACTTGTCCGTTTCGGCACCGGACTTAACGCCGCAGAAATCCACCGCGCGCGCCATGTCCGCCGTCGGTAGGTTCACCACGAACTCGCCGGACGTGCGTATCAACCCGTAGGAGTGACGCTCCGGACGGAGCGAGATCGACAGCATCGCCGGCTCGGTGCAGACGGTTCCCGCCCAGGACACAGTCAGCACGTTGTCGTTCCCCCCGTCGTGCGAACTCACCAGCACCGCCGGCACGGGATACAGCATGGTGCCGGGTTTCCACACCACTTTTGACATATACTCCTCCGTGAGGCCGCCTGAAACGCGCGCCCGCTCCGCGAATTTTGATACTGCGTCCACGGTACGCGGGAATCAACGAAAAAATCTTCCCTTAAATGAACGCCGTTCACCGGATTATTCCGACGTTTCCGTATTATTTATTGACAAATGACACTATTCATTGCATTGCACCACTATCGTCGTTCTGTCGCACCGCAGTCACCCTCCGGCACCATCCGCCGTCGGCGAAAATGCCGGAAAAGCCGCGCATGTAATTCCACCGGCGTATACCGTGAAGGCAGAAGGAGTCGTCCATGTCAGCGAAAGACCGTCCCGGCGCATCCAACAGCGACCTGCACCATTCCGAGATATTCACGAGCCTCATGCAGAAAAACCACCGGCGCTTTTTCGGCTCGGCCATATTCATCGCGGGAATCGCGAACCTCTCGGCCCTCGCCATCAAGCTCACCGGAATCGGCTCCCAGTACCTCACCTACGAGAGCATCGCTATCGAGCTGGCCGCATGCACCGCTATTCTCCTGCTGACCATGTTCGTGCTGCGGTTCTTCAAGACATCAACCGTTTCGATGTACCTGACCGTCACCGGCATAACGCTGTTCTTCTACGTCTTCCAGTACATGATATACGGCTCGAAGGAGCTGTTCGCCGCGCACTATCTCATACTGGCCCTCAGCGTCTTTTACTTCAACGCACGAGTGCCGCTGTACGCGCTGCTCCTCGTACTGATATCGCAGACCACGCTTTTCATGGTCCGGCCCGAGCTCCTTCCGGGCGGCCCCGGCTCGAGCCTGGCGATCCGTTACATCGTTTATTTTCTGCTCGGGATCGTCTCCTCCTTCGGGGCGCGCGCGACGCGCGAACTTATGATGCTTTCCATACGAAAGACGGACGAGGCCCACGAGAGCCTCGAGGCGATGCGAAAAATGGCCGGCACGGTGGACCGGTCGGTCGGCATCCTGACCGAGGAATCGCGCGCGCAGGACAACGTGGTCGCCGAGATCCACCAGCGCACGCAGACACAGGCCGCTTCACTGGAAGAGATATCGGCGTCCATCGAGGAGCTTTCGAGCAACGCCGAGTCCATCACCAACACCGCCCGCACGCTCGTGGAGGAGATGGGCATCACCTCCGAGTCGATCAACGATCTGCAGAAGGTGTACGACAAGATCCAGACCGGATCCTCGAGCATCATGAACACCATCAACGAGGTAAAGCGCTACTCGCGCGACTCCTTCGGCCGGATGGAGAACACGCTGGACAAGTTCAGGGAGCTGGGCGAGCGGGGGGCGAACATGGCGAACTTCATACAGGTCATAAACGAGATCGCCGATCGGGTGAACCTCCTGGCACTCAACACCTCGATCGAGGCGGCGCGCGCGGGCGAATACGGCCGCGGCTTCGCCGTGGTCGCCGACGAGGTCTCCAAGCTCGCCGACGCCACCTCGCAGAACTCGAGCGAAATCGAAAAACTCATACGGGAGAACCGCGACCTCATCGACAACAGCCGCACGTCGCTCGAGGAATCCGCCGGCATGCTCGAACGCCTCAACAAAGCGATAATCGAGATTACGCGCGAGATCACGGAGGTCGGAGGCCTTCTCTCCGACATCGGAAACACCGTCAAGATAATCACCAGCCTCAACAACCGGATCTCCACCACCAGCCACTCGATAGAAGCCTCCATCAGCGAACAGCAGTCGGCGACGATGGAATCCAACAAGACGGTACTGCTGATTTCCGAAAGCGCGCAGGAGGTGGTTAATTTCGCCTCGCGGATATCCGAATCGTCGGCGACCATACGCAGGCTCTCGGAGGAGCTTGGCGCCATGACCGCCAGTATGACGGCCTGAGGGACTCAGCCCATTGAGATCGTATCGAAGCTCATGGCCAGAAGGTCGATCATAAGCACGCGCCGCCTCAGGCCGCTCTCGATTCCCAGGATCACCTTGCACGCAAGGGCCGACTGAAGGCTCGCCACCACCGCGGGCGTAAACGACGGATTGCCCAGACGCGTCTCCACCCCCCTGTCCCCGCCGAAGCCCGCGTAGAGCGACTCGATTGTCGACTCGCCCGGGTACTGCACGGCGAGCTGACCATACCAGCCCGCGATCGAGCCGTGCACCAGCGGTATACCGAGCGCGGAGCACGCCGCGGCCAACTCGCGCCGCACGGGGACCGAATCGAGCGCGTCGACCACGACCGCCGCCCCCGAAAGCTGTCGCCGCGCGGCGTCCGCGGTGAAGCGCTCGCGCCGGGGCACGATCCTCACCGCGGGATTGACCAGCGCGATGCGCGCGGCGGCCGATTCGACCTTCGGTTTGCCGAGGGCCGGTTCGTCCGCGAAAAGCTGCCGGTTGAGGTTGTGCTCGTCGAAGACGTCCGGGTCGACGGCGACGATGCGCCCGACGCCGAGACGGGCGAGCTCCTCGACCACATAACCGCCCAGGCCGCCGCAACCGATGACGGCCGCCGTGCTGTCCAGAAGGTGTAACTGCTGTTCAACCGATATGGTGGCGCCGTTGCGGCGGTAGCGCTCGGGAACGATTCCGGCTTCGAGCGCCGCGCGCTCGGCCGAGGCCGGATCGAGACCCGCCGAAGCGGCAATGGTACGAAGGTCGGCCGCGCGGATATATCCCTCGCGGGCGGCTTTTACCAGTTCGTTTCATATGTCCATCATCCTCCCCCCACGGGCGGGAAGAGCGCGAGCGTCTCCCCGTCGCCGAGCACGTGGGTAATTTCGCGGTGCCGGTGGTTCACCATGATAAGCGCGACCTCCTCCTCCGGTATGGAGAGGATGCGCGCCACATCGGCCACCCTCGAGCCGGCGGCGAGCTCCATGGCCCGCACGTCGAACCGGCCCTCGCGCAGCGTGGCGAAGAGCTTGACCGTTACCTGTATTGCGCTGTTCATCACCCGGCCCCCGGCGGAGCTTACCGCCCGATGGCGATACGGTATCAGGGGCCGCCCCGGGTTACAACGACAATACGCGCTTCGTCCGTATTTTTTACTTCGGTACTCGCTTCGAGCAAACCGTCGCGGACCATGCCGGCGACGATTCCGGAAAGCGTATCAGCGCGCACGATAACCCCGGAGGCGAGGAGCGAGGGCCCTATCTCCTCGAGTATCATGTTGAAGAGCTTCAGGCGCACTCTTCCTTGCCGCGCCGCAGCGTGCCCCTCCCCGGGACGGTAACTTATCGCGCTTCGCATCGCCGCGTAATAGCCGCCGCGGCGCATGGTCGCCCCCACGAGTCCCGGCATGGCCGCCGAAAGCGCAAGCACCGAGCCGTCGTCCACGATCGAGGTGTCCAGGTCGTCGACCGGTTTACTGTTGAGAAATATCGTGCTGATCCGCCCCTCGACATAGCCTTCATCTATGCCGAGCGTGGCGCAGAGGAACTCCCGTACGCTCTTTCCCGTTTCGGTTTCCAGAACCACCCCCTCCTGGAAGAGGGGAAAGAAGCGTGATATGTCCTCGGCACGGACCGCGAGCCGCACAACTCCGGGAGCGTCGCCGGTTTTCTTCGCTCTGTTTCCGCTCATGGGCACGGACCTCCATCTCGATTCGCGGGACGCGGCGCCTTCCCTCGCTTTATTTTCGATGAGACGAATCGAAGGACCGCGGAATGAAAAAAGGGGAGAGGCCCGGCGGCCCCTCCCCCGGGAGCTTTATCGGCAATTACCAGTTGTACACCTGGTCCAGCTCCTCGTCCTTGATGGTCCAGGCGATGTTATGCGGCGGCAGCTTTTCGTTGTAGAAGAAGCGCGGCAGGCGGTCGTGCTTGGCGCTGAAACCCGCGCGCGTATTGAAATCGCGCTCCATGGAAAGAATTTTCTTGCCGAGCGCCGTTACGTCGTCCGCGGTGAGCGATAGGCCGTAGAAGGCGTTTATCATGTCCACCAGCGCCTGGAAGGTCTCGGGCTGATCGAGCACCGCGAAGGCGATGAACAGGCACATGCCCGTGGAGTCGATCGCCGCGGTGGCTATCTGGAGGTTGCGCGAGAGTTCCACCTGTCCTTCCGGTTTCAGCGGATCGACGAAACCGCCCACTTTGAGGATGTTGGTGGCCACGGCATAACCGGCCGTGTGGTCCGCGCCCATGGTGCTCGTGGCGTAGGTCACGCCGATTCCCTGCACCGTGCGCGGATCGTAGGCGGGAAGCGCCTGCCCCTTAACCACGGGCACACGCTCGACGCCGAAAGCCTTGCCGGTCACCTCGGCCCCGCTTCCCAGGATGCGGCCGAGCGGCGTCCCCTTGCCGACCTCCTCCACGAGCTTCAGCGCCCCCTCGCCGTCTCCGAAGGGGATGAGGCCCGCTTCCATTGCCACGCCGATCGTCACGCCCATTTCGATGGTGTCGACGCCGATATTGTCATCCAGAAAATCGAGTTTTGCCAGCGTATCCGGATCGTTGATTCCGCAGTTCCCGCCGTGCGCCCATACGGTCTCGTACTCCGGCTGTTTCGATATGAAGTTTCCGTCCTTGTCCACGTACGTCCCCGAGCACTGGATGACGCAGCCGGTGTGGCAGCCGTGCGTCGCCTTGCCGCCGCGCTTGGTCTCGATCTCGGCAAAGGTCTCGCCGCTGATCTTGGCGCCGTCCTTGTACACACCCTCCTTGAAGTTATAGGTGGGATATCCCCCCGCCTCGCACAGGATGTTCGTCAGCACGTTCGTCCCGAACTTCGGCAGGGCCTGCCCGGTCACCGCGTGGGAGCGCAGTCCCTCGGTGAATTTGCGGTTGGCCTCCTTGAATTTTTCGGGGTCCTTCGGCTGGCGCATCTTTGTGTCCGCGGTGTCGATCACTATGACCTTCACCCCTTTGGAGCCCATCACCGCGCCGACGCCGCCGCGGCCGCCGGGGCGGCGGGGCCGCGTCTCCATGTCGGTGACCGCCACCGATGCCGCGCCGAGCTTCATCTCGCCTGCGGGGCCGATGGATATACAGACGATCTTATCGCCGTATTCGGCCTTCATTTTATCGACAAGGTCATAGTTCCGAAGCATTTTGAGGCTGTTGTCTGCCGCGATCTTTACGCCCTTGGAGCTGATATGTATTTTATACAGGTCGTCCGTCGCGGGCTTCCCTTCGAGAATAACGGCGGCATACCCGTGACGGGCGAGGGCAATGCCGCCCTGTCCGCCGGAATTCGCCTCCTTGATCGTTCCGGTAAGCGGGCTTTTGCACCCGACCGAGAGACGTCCCGAGATCACTGCCGCCGAGCCCGTCAGCATTCCGGGCGCTATGACCAGCTTGTTCTCCGCACCCAGCGCGTGGCACAGCGGCGGCACCTCCTTCGAGACCACGGCCGAGGTCATTGCACGTCCGCCGAGGCCCGCGTAATCGCCCAGGGGCTCCTCACTCGCCTTTGGCCCCCCCTTTGCACCCATGTCGATCCTGAGAATTTTATCCATTGGCTCCCTCCTGTGGTGGTGGTGTGCGGCGGGTGCTTCGATATACTAAATCGAAACACTCCCTCCCGCTCGAGGAAGTGCCCCGAACCGCCATACATCCCCGGGGGGACCACCCGCTCTGGGCCCGCGGTGCTGTGGAAAGATGTGAGGCAGATCCCCTTCTTCGCCGTGGAATGACGAGGGATGCGCACACGTGAATGGCTATTATAGAGCACCATATTTCGCACACGTCAAATAACTTTTATTGTACATTTATGAAAATTTATTTTTGAAAATTACCGTTTCATTCATTAGAATTGTCATGATACCGCTCGAATCATAAATGATCCGACAGGCGAAAGGCCCCCATTGCACGGCCCCACGCCCCCTGCGGTCCGAGACCGCGTTATGGTAAACCCGGACATGATGCCCGAAACGAACGCACCCGCGGCCCTGAAAGATCACCCCTCCAAGCTTTTCGTTGAGGTCACCACGCGCTGCAATCTGAAATGCGCCATGTGCGTCAAGCACGGCGACGCGTCCTGCCTCCCCGAGGGAGACCTTTCCCGCGCCCGCTTCTCCCGGCTCGAGGAGGGCATGTACGCGTTACGGGCGCTGGTGCTCAGCGGCATCGGCGAGCCGCTGTTGCACTCTGACCTCGAATACTTCATCGCCCGCGCGCGAAGCCTCATGCCCGCGGAGGGCTGGGTGGGGTTCCAGACCAACGGATTTCTGATGAGCCAAAGGCGCGCCGACTCCATCATCGCCGCCGGCGCGGGGCGGATATGCGTCTCTGTCGACGCGTCGTCGGCGGAGACGTTCAGCGCCGTGCGCGGACTCGGCGATCCCTCGATAACGGCGGAGGCGCTCGCCGCGCTCGTAAGGGCCGCGCGCGAACAGGGAAAGAGCGACTTCATGCCGGGAATCGAATTCGTCGCAATGCGTGAAGGGAACCTCTATTAATTAACATTTTTGAGGTTGATAAAGTTGCAACTCCTG
>CAZEAH010000095.1:0-8554 GCA_964510075.1 uncultured Leptospirales bacterium
AAGTTCGCGATCGACATGGGTCTGCCGCTTCTGCCGGTAACGATTCTCAACACCAATAAGATTCTGCCGCCTCGTTCGCTCAACCTTTTGCCGGGCCGCGCCACGATGATAATTCATCCCAAAATAGACACATCGGGATACTCAGATGAAAACATCGAAGAACTTATGATGAAGACGAGGGCGGCGATTCAATCGGGGATCGACGCTCACCGATGACCGTGCATACGGACTCCACCTCACCACAGCACGAGGACGTCTACGTGCGCCTGCGTGACGCTATCGACAGAATGCCGATTGGATACCCCGCCACCCGATCAGGCGTCGAGATCAGACTTTTAAAAAAACTTTTCACACCGCTTGAGGCCTCAATCGCGCTTTCCCTCGGCATGCTGCCCGAGCCGGTCCGGCGAATACATCGACGACTCGGCAAGGAAACGCCGCTTTCACGCGAAGAGCTCGAAGAGCATCTGTTTGCCATGTTCCGTAAAGGCGCGATTTCCATGGACGCCGGTCGCGGACCGGGTGACCGCAGATACAGCCTCGGGCAGCTGGCCATAGGGATGTTCGAATATCAGGTGGACCGACTGACTCCCGACTTTGCGAGGGATTTCGAAACATACATCGATACCGATTTCCGGGACGCTTTCTTTCGATCGGCCACGCCGCAGATGCGCACCGTTCCAATCGGAAAGGCGATACAATCCACAATGAACATCGCCCCCTATAACGATGTCAGGAAAATACTGGCGTCGGCGCCGGAACCCATCGTGGTTCAGAACTGCGTCTGCCGTCAGTCGAACGATGTCCTCGGCGAGCCATGCGTACATTCCGATATAAGGGAAACGTGTTTCGTCTTCGGAAACGCGGGCCTTTCGGTTCTCGAAAGGAACTCCGGTCGAAGAATCGACCGATCGGAAGCGTACGGCATCCTGGAACGCGCCGAGGAGGCCGGTTTCGTACTTCAGCCGCAGAATTCACGCTCTCCGGATTTCATCTGTTGCTGCTGCGGGGACTGCTGTCATGTCCTGAGGGCGTATAAAAAACTGCCTCGCCCGGCGGAGCATTTCTGCGCTCCCTACATCGCGGTTATCGATATGGAGAGATGCACCGTATGCGGCCGATGCGCCGAACGGTGCGGCATGAACGCTATTCGTATAGAGGAAAAATGCGCTATACTCGATGAGTGGAGATGCCTGGGATGCGGCGCCTGCGTGGGATGGTGTAAACGCGCGGCGATTACCCTGCGGTCCCGCAACAAACAACCGACCGTGCCCCTCAACCAGACGACGCTTTATGCGCGCATTCTGCGGGAGCGTTTCGGCATCAGAGGGCTCCTGAAGCTCGCGGCACGCCTTTTAACCGGTCGCCCGCTGTAATTCATTACAACAAGCAGTGTCCGCACTCCATCATTTGTTACGAAAAGCCCTGGCGAACGACTCGCCGTCTCTCCTGCCCAGGTCGAAGACTTCCTGTATCCCCTCGGGATTCGTATAATCCCATTTCGCGATCGGGGAAGGGCGCGATGGCTGAACGTACAATCGTCCCTCTACCGACGGAATGGCTTCAGGTTTATACCGGCGCGTAAGGAGTATCAATATGTTTCCTTTCCGCTCGGAAAGAGCGCGAAGAGGCACGTTGTCAATCAGCCCGCCGTCGAGGGCGATCCCGCCGTTCCATCGCATGATAGGAGTGAAAGGCGGGGTGCAGGATGACGCCAGAACAAGGTCCGCCAGCTCCTCGGGAGAGGTACAATCCTGCGCGCGTCCTATTTCCGGGAGGAATCCGACAGCAGACGGGAGTTTAGGGTGTACCGAACCATACACATGTTTGTCAACGAGATACGCGCCAAGGCCGATAAAGGTAGCCGCTCTCGGCCCGAGGGCCGCGGGCGGTCTGGAGACGAGTATGCGGATATCCGGGCCCGATTTGAGTTTATCAAGCGCCGGGAGATCCATCGTTCGCAGCATCAGGTCCCTGTACATGAAGTAGTGCGGAAATGCCGGTTTGCGACCGAACAGATGCGAGAAATAGAAATTTTTAGCATTGTTCGCCGTCGCTTTCTTGAAGAACTCTAAAGCAAATTCAGTGCGGCCGGCGTAATACATGCATGCGATTGCGGCGCCCGCGCTTGCGCACGCCACCTCCACTGGAGCGATACCGAGGGCCGGAGCCGCCTCCGTCATGAATCCGGCCTGCCACAGACAGCGGCACCCCCCCCCTGCGAACACGACCGATGAGAAAGGTGATCTCTTCTTCATAATTTAGCACATATAGCGTTTTCGTTTTCCCGACAACACCTCAATACGCCTCATCTTTACGGTAGTCGTTCATGGAGTAATTTTTTGTTGACGGTCGACTGATTATGCCTCTTACTCCGATGTGTCAATTAAAAAGCGTTCCTTCTGGAGGAGATCGATATGACCGTACTCGCCAACAAGACAGTGCTTATCACCGGCGCCGCCGCGGGAATCGGAAGGCTTATGGCGCTTAATTTCGCGCGCGAACGCTGTTCTCTTATACTCGTGGACATCAACAGAAAGCTTCTCGAGGAGACCGAGCGCGATCTCATCGCAATAAAGGCTAAGGTGGAAAGCCATGTTTGCGACATATCGGATAAGAAAGCCGTCGACAAAACGGCGCAGGCCATCAAGCGACAGTCCAATGCTGTGGACATCCTTGTCAACAACGCGGGTATTGTGACCGGAAAAGCCTTTCTCGATCTGAGCTTTGACGAAATAAAGAAGACTATGGACGTCAATTTCCTCGGAATGGCTCTTCTTACAAAGCATTTCCTTCCGGGCATGGTCGAGCGTAACAGCGGGCACATCGTCAATATCGCCTCATCCGCCGGATTGCTGGGGATGCCACGGATGAGCGATTATTGCGCCAGCAAATTCGCCGATGTCGGCTTTTCGGAATCGCTCCGCCTGGAGATGCTCAAATTCGGGTATACCGGTGTGAAGATAACCTGCGTCTGCCCTTACGTGATCGACACCGGAATGTTCAAGGGGTTCCGGCCGTTCATCTTCAACAGGACCCTCGACCCGCAGGATGTCGCCGACACCGTCGTGGCGGCCGTTAAAAAGGACAGGGCCTGGGTTATGATGCCCTTCTCCGTTCGCCTTATTAAATACGCCAAAATGCTACCGGTGTGGCTGCACGATCGCCTCGTCCTCACCATGGGCGCAGGCAGGGCCATGGATTCTTTTGTTGGAAAAAAGTAAGAGCGTGCTATCATTCGGTGTAACCGGTGCCCGGGGTTTGCCGGGACCGTTTTCCGGCCCGAACGCGGTCTTCTCTCCGCGACGGCGAATTAAAGACAAACGGCATTGATACCATGGAAAACATTGAACTTGATCTCACAATAGAGAACATCGGCGATTGTAAAATCGAGTCGCCCCTTCTGACTAAATCGCCGTCCACGGATTTTGCGTTCGTCACCGACGAAAAGAAGGTCCTTTACGATGTTGTGTACTGCGACAAAAATCCACTGGTACGGGAGAATCCCACAAGTTTCGAAAAGGCGGGGCCGCGACGAAAGATTTTCTTCGACTCGGCCCGCACCCGGGTGGCAATCGTCACATGCGGGGGGCTGTGCCCCGGCACGAACGACGTAATCCGCTCCCTCGTAATGGAGTCACATTACCGTTACGGCGTGCAGAGCATCATAGGAATCCGCTACGGTTTCCTTGGTCTCAATCCCGGTACCGATTACCAGCCCGTCAACCTCACGCCGGAATACGTCCGCGGCATACACAAGATGGGAGGCACCATCCTCGGCTCATCGCGCGGCGGAACCGACGATATGGAGGCCATCGTCGACTCCATCGAGCGCCAGTATATCAACATACTCTACGTCATAGGCGGCGACGGCAGCCTGCGCGCGGCCCACGATATCGCGGTCATTGCCCGCGGGCGGAAACTCAAGCTTGCGGTAATAGGCATACCCAAAACCATCGATAACGACGTAAGCTACATCCAGAGGACCTTCGGCTTCGAGACGGCCTTCTCGCGCGCGGTGGATTCCATATACGCCGCCCACGTTGAGGCCGAGGGAGCGCCCAACGGCATCGGTCTGGTAAAGCTGATGGGACGCCATTCGGGTTTCATCGCCGCCAACTCCGCGCTGGCTATGAACGACGTCAATTTCGTTTTAATCCCCGAGGTGCCTTTCGAACTCCACGGCCCGAACGGTTTTTTCCATCACCTTGAACAGCGGCTCGCGCGCCGGGGCCATGCGGTCATCTGCGTCGCCGAGGGGGCCGGACAGGATATCCTCGTGAAGGATCCTGCGAAACAGGAGCGCGACGCGTCGGGAAACATCAAACTTGCCGATATCGGACTGTATCTCCGCGACATGATCAATGAGTATTTCAGGGGGAAGAACATCCCCATTTCGCTTAAATACATCGACCCGAGTTATATGATAAGAAGCGCGCCCGCCAATCCCAACGACGCACTTTTCTGCGCCCTGCTCGGACAGTACGCCGTTCACGCCGGAATGGCCGGAAAGACCGACATGATCGTGGGGCAGTGGAACAACATCTTCACGCACATCCCCATAAGCGTCGTCACCAGCAAGCGAAACCAGATCAACCCGCACTCCCGGCTCTGGTTCAACGTGCTCGAAGCGACCGGCCAGCCCGCGGACATGACCAACGGCTGAGGCCGGCATTCCCGCGCATCATTCAATGACGATCAAGGATATCGAGAGAAAACTGACAGAACTGGTCCTTCGCGAGCGCGCTCTGGTCGATGAGCGTGACAAAGCCCGCGGACGGCTTCTGTACAATGCCGAAAAACACCCGGCGGTAAACCGCGTCGTTGAGGATGTGTTCGTTTCTGCTCTCGGTATCGACCGCAACTCTATTGACCGCTATGCGCAGCCCGGCAGAAGCTCGGTCGTTGATGGAGTCGATCGCCTTTCCGAGGTGGTGGTCCATCTGTCGGCCGTACCGCTCGACGGTTCACCGCTTGAAGACTTCGCGGAAATTGGCGTACGCCTTCGCCTGAAAAAGGGCTTCGACGACGGCGAATCGAGGCTTTCCGAAGAGCGTCTGGGAGCGGAAATCCATTCACTGCGCGACGAAATCGAGCGATTGCGGTCCCTGAAACGTACCCTCCGCGACGAGAGGGCACGCAGCGCTGACCCTACACCCTGAATACGTCCGACATGCGCTTCAGGTTCTCCGAAAGCGCCGCGACGCTCTCCGAGCTTCCCGCCATCTGCTCGGCACCCGACGCGCTCGACTGAATGAGCATGTTAATGTTTGAAATTGATTTAACTATTTCCGTCACCGCGATCTTCTGCTCCTCCATGGCGTTTTTTATCTCCTCCGAGCGCTGCATCGTCCCTAGGATCTCCCTGTTCGCGCTCGCGTTGAGGTCGGTCTGCTTCCTCATGGATTCCGACACCCGGTTCATCATCTCCGTTATTGAATTCACGCCCTCAATGATCTTTCCCGTCAGCTCGAGCGAGTGGAGCATATTGGACATGCCGGCCCCTATTTCCGCGACGTTGGCCTTTATCAGCGCATCGATCTCCTTGATGCTCGAGGCGGTCTGATCGGCAAGTTTAGAAATCTCGTCGGCCACAACCGCGAAGCCGCGTCCCGCTTCGCCTGCGCGCGCCGATTCTATCGCCGCGTTCAGGGCGAGAAGATTAATCTGGTCCGAGATGTCCTGGATCATTTTAACGATGTTTGTCATCGCGCTCGAACTCGATGAAATATTCACCATACTGCTGTTGGTGTTCTTCATGGATTCCTCGCCCGTGCGGGCGTCGATGGCGATCCTTCTCGTGCTTTCAAGCGTCTCGTCTATGCTGGCGGCAACCTCTTCGACGCTGTCTGAAAGGCGCTTCGTGAGCTCGGTCAGCGAGTTAAGGCTCTCGTATTGGATGCGCGCACCCGAGGCGACGCTGTCCATCCCCGCCGATATCTCCTCGACAGTTGCGGTGATCTCCTCCGCCGTGGCCGCCTGATTCTGGGAATTCTCCGAAAACGAGGTCGTTGCGGCGGTCATCTCCTCTGCCGATGTCGCGAGGTCCGATGAGACGTCTTTGATGTTTCTGATTACATCCGATACCGACATGCGCATGTGGATGAGCGCCTGGGCCATCACCCCGGTCTCGTCCCGGTTCTCGGTGATGCCGGATAGAGATACATCTTCGGTGAGGTCGTATTCCGCCATTCGTCCAAGGGACTTCGTGATTCGAACTATCGGCTCCGACAGCCGTCGTCCGAAGAGTATCGACACCACCGTGGCCGCCGACAGCGACACGGCCATAAGTACGACGAGTATGATGATGTCGATCACCATGTCCCGACGGTAGCGAGCCGCCTCTTCCTTTACCAGCGTGTCGATATCGTCGATATAGTTGCCGGTGCCCACCACCCAGCCGAACGGTTTGAACAGCAGCGTGTAGCTGCGCTTGGGCAGCGGCTCATCGCTTCCCATCTTCGGAAAATAATAATCGGTATAGCCGCCGTTCTCCTGTGAACCGTTGCGGATGAATTCCTTTACATAGAAGATCCCCTTTTTGTCCTGGGCCTCGTACCTGTTGGTGCCTTCGGTGTTCTTCCCGAGAAGCACCACATTGACGCCCTCGGTAGTATCAGTCCAGAAATACCCTTCCTTATCGTAACGGAGCTCGCGCATGAGGTCGGCGCCGAGCTTCTTTGCCTCCCGAAGCGACAACTCGCCCGATTCGTGCTTTTTATGGATCGCTTTGAGCATACTTATCGCGGTCTCAACCTCGAGTCGCGCGTTTCGGTCAAAGTTATCCCTCAGCTGCCGGTCGTAATCCGCCAGTTTTCTGGCGTTCGAGCGCGTTATGGATATCCCCATTGCAACGCCTATTATCAGGCTCATCAAAACGCAACAACCCGAGGCAAGGATGATGATCTTTGTCGTAAGACGTTTCATTCGTTACACCCCTGGACGTTTTATATGTCGGTTGCTCTGTATGTATTTTCTTTGTATATCGTGAGAGCATACAGCGTACGTCTAAAAAAGTCAACGCCGTCTCCGGGAATGGATTTCACACCGGTCGTCCTTCAAATACGGTCGGCGGCCGGACATACCTCTGCCGCCGTAGCCGCTCGCGCTCCGATAACCGGACGATGGCCTTCGCACACGAGGCGGATTATCTGATTATCTCCCATCCCTTCATGCGCGCGAATATCTCAACCGGCCTCCTGAATTCCCCGTACGAAACGGATGCGTGGTGCGCTATCCCGTTGAAGATTATGCGGTCGAATACGCTCTTAACGGGCTCCTCGAACACCGCCTTGAGATAGGTGCCGCGCAGCTCTTTCTCCATCGGTATACCCAGCGCGTTCTGCTGGAACACCCGGTAGCGTCCTCCGACTGAATCCATCCTCATTATCGAAACCACGCCGGGTTTCATGACGAAATCCGCCGTAACGCCTTTACCCCCTGCAAAGTAGGTATCCAGCGAGCGAACGCAGGTCCCATCCCACAGGCCGCACGGGGCGGCGCCGCAGTGCCACAGCAGGGCGAAATTTTCTTCCATGTTGACCTGCGAGAGATCGGCCAGGAAAGGCGTCTGTGCTCCCGCGGCGCGATGGGCAAGCATCGAAAGGGCACCGTCGATGTCGCCCTCGCACGCGAGAAGTCTTCCCTCAGACTGAAGCAGGGACATCGCCGCGCAGGGTGCAATTCCGTAACTGGAGGCGAATTCAGGCCAGCACCGAACGGCCAGCGCGGTGATTCCGCCGGCATCCAGAAATGCGCGCATCCGCGCGGAGAGTGTCGCAACTCCCTCGAGCTGTTCGGCGCTGATCCCGGAAACGTCGAAGATCTTCAGGTATTTCTCTTTCTCTTCGTCTATCGCCGTCTTCTCCGCATGGTGATTGTAGACATCCTGAAGCTCGAAATGGTCCACCAGGGCTCCGGTTTCCCTGTACGTTGAAGGCTCGTCAATATCGATGTTGAAGAAGCCGTGCGCGCGGTAGCCAGCGATCCCGACGCGCGCCGTCGAAAGGGCCTTTGCGATCCGCACCGCGTCGATCCAGTCCTCGTCGATGGTGTCACGTATAATAGCGTGATAGTTCCGTATGCCCGCCTTGTAGAGATTGGAGGCGTCAAGATTCACGCCGCAGACGGAATTAAGCCGTATCTTCCCGCCGTCATATGGAAGCTCGTTGAGGCCCCACAGGAGAAGCGGAGCCTTTATCGTCCGCGCGAGCTCGAGCACGAGGTGCCCCAGGTGAAAGGTTCCGCTTATACAGACAAGGCCGTCGATTTCCATCTTCGCGAGCCGGGCCGCGGCCGCACGCGCCTCATCCACCTCGATGACGAGATCGTCTATGAACCGCCACTCGATATGGGGAATGTTCTCGAGCGAACGGCGTATCTCCGCGTATATCCCGGCGGCCGCGTTGTAGTCGAATGTTTTTCGGGCCAGACAAACCGCCCCGATCGTTACCGGTTGTTTCATGGTTCATACCTGCCTGTACAGTGTCTCGTACGTCTGCCCGGACAGCTCCTCGCAGACCCGGCGTGTCTCCGGATCGACATCATCCTTGCG
>CAZEAH010000096.1:0-8548 GCA_964510075.1 uncultured Leptospirales bacterium
CACTGCTCCTCGGTTACGACGTTACCGCCGATGACCTCGAGCGACGGATAATTCTTTTTGATGTATTTGATCATCTCGACCTGATACAGGGAATTCCCCTGGGCCGCGTCGATCACCACAACATCGAGGCCCGCCTGGACAAGTTTATACAGGCGTTCCCTGGATTCCTCTTTTGTGGATATAGCGGCGCCCACCATCAGCTGTTTCTGTCCGTCCTTGGACGCGTAAGGATATTCCCTGTTTTTTAGAAGATCGTTTCTGCACATGAACGCGACCAGGCACCCCTTTTCGTCAACTATGGGAAGCTTCCCCTTTTTCGATTTTTTTAATATCTCGTTCGCCTGGGTTAGCGATATACCCTTTTTCGCCGTCAGAAGGTCGGTTGTCATCACCTCCCTGAGCTTTCGGGTGCGATCGGTCTCAAAGTCGATGTCGCGGTTGGTAACCACGCCGACCAGTTTGGAATAGAGCTTTCCATCTTCCGTAATCGGGATTCCCGAAAAGCCGTATTTCGACTTGATTTCATCGATATCGGCGATGGTGTTCGAGGGAGAGAGCACAATAGGATCCGTGATGAATCCGTTCTCGAAACGCTTTACCTTCTTCACGTGCTCGACCTGCTCCTCGATCGTATTATTGTAATGGATGAACCCTATGCCGCCGAGAAGCGCCATGCCGATCGCCATGCGATACTCGGTCACCGTGTCCATCGGGCTCGATGTGATCGGCCTTTTCAGGACGATATTGCGCGTCAGGTTCGCTTCGAGGTCGACATCGTCGGGCGCGAAGTCGATATATCCCGGGAGGATGATGAAGTCGTTATAGGTCAGGCCGTGGTCCGAACAGAAAAGATCTTCCGCCGGGAAACCGTCTTTATTCGCCATGGGATGCTCCTTTACGGTACTCGAAGGGGGCGTTGCCGTTGCCCTTTATGGTATCATGGAATTCGCCGATTTCAACTTTTTAACGGTGATCAAACCGATTTTCCGGAAGCTACACCGCGTTCGCAGGTCGCCGACTAATGCCGCTCAACGACGATTCGCTTGTTTTTGTTGATTAGCCGCCGGTGCCGGTTTTTGTCAAGTAAAACAACGCGGCAAGGCCGCTCGGCGCCCCGAATTACAAGCTTCGGCCGACAATAAATACTTGCGCGAAACATTTCGAGAGCTCACACTGGGAAATCGTACATTTCTCCGGCATGCGAGCTTTCTCCCTGCCGGCCCGAAATATGGAGATCCCATGACGATCACTACATCGCGCGCAACCGCGGCCTTTGCATCGGCCCTGATGATCGCCGCGTTTCTTTCCTGCGGGCGGGAACAGGAGCCGGTACGTGCCGAAATACAGATGGCCGTCTCCATTTTCCCTGTCTGCGATATTGCGCGCTCAATAGCGGGAAGCCGGGCGAGCGTTTTCTACGCCGTTCCTCCCGGGGCCAATCCCCACACCTTCGAGCCAGTCCCGTCGGTTGTAAAACGGCTGCAGGATACAGCGGTATTTCTCGGGGTGCATCCGCAGTTTGACGGGTGGATGGAAAAATATTTGAAAAAAGAAACGGACATTTCATATCTGCTCGCGCAAAACGACCGCCAAAATCCTCACATCTGGCTTTCGATCAAGGGCGGCCGACTTATCGCCCGTCATATCGCGGAACGGCTTTCGACAGTAGACCCCGCGGGCGCACACTATTACCGGAACAACCTCGTATCGTTCGAGAAAACCCTCGATGAACTCGATCGCCGTATAGCCGACATGCTGGCCCCCCTCGCTAACCGTAAGTTTATACAATGGCATCCATCCTGGGATTATTTTGCCGCTGAATACGGTCTCGAAATCGTCGACACTATCGAGAAGGGCCACGGCCACGAACCCTCGGTCCGTGATTTCAACCGGATGGTACGCAGGGCGCGTAAGGAAGGTGTTCGGGTCATTATTATCGACCTCAAGGTGCAAAGCGGAGCTGCGACGGCACTCGCCCGGGAGAGCGGCGCGGCGCTTCTGCAACTCGACGCGATCGGCGACCAGGAAAATCCCGCGACGAACGGCTACGTGCGCCTGATGGAGCACAATGCCCGCCTGCTCGCCGATGCGCTAGCGGAGGCACGAGGTACAAATAAAAAGTGATACGATCAATAACTCAAAAAGATGCGCTAACCGCAAACAGTGTGCCTCTCTCGATGCGCGGCGTCTGGGTTCGCTTCGGATCGATGGTCGTGCTTGAGGATATTTACCTTACGGTTGAAAGGGGCGAGATACTCTCGATCGTCGGCCCCAACGGAAGCGGCAAGAGCACTCTTTTACGTACCGCAATGGGATTCACACCTCCCTCTGCCGGAGAGGTGCGCGTGTTCGGTCATGCTCCCGCGGACCTTCGCCGCCGGGGACTTATCGGCTATTTGCCCCAGCGCTCCTCCTACAATGCCGACTTCCCCCTCAGCGCCTACGATGTGGTCGCAATGTCCCGCTACACACGGGCGTCCTCCTTCGAGCGGCTCGCCAAGGAAGACCGCGAGGCGATCGACAGCGCGCTGGAGCGCGTCGGCATGATCGAAAAACGGGACAGGCACTTCGGCAGCCTTTCGGGAGGTGAGCGCCAGCGGGTGCTCATCGCCAGGGCCCTCGCGCTCCATCCGCTCATGCTCATTCTCGACGAGCCCTCGACGGGGCTTGATGCCGTGGCCCAGGACACTTTTTACCGGCTTCTCGTGGACCTGCGCGATACCGCGGGCATGACCATCATCCTCGTGTCTCACGACATAGGAAGCGTTTCGGGCATTGTGGACAGGGTCGCCTGCCTCAAGCAGCGCATCCATTTCCATGGCAGGCCATCGGAGGACATGCCGGCCGAAGCCCTCGAGAAGGTATTCGGAAGAAACGTGTATTTTCTCCACCACGACCAGAACTGCGAAACATGCCGGAGGTCCCGATGATGGAGCTGTTCGAAATGACGTTCTTCCGGAACGCCTTCATCATGTGCATCCTCCTCGGCATCCTCTTCGGGACGCTTTCTTTTTTCGTGGTGATGCGCGGGCTTTCCTTTATGGGTGCGGGCATAGCGCACACGGCGTTCGCCGGAGTGGCGATCGGACTGCTCTGCGGCATCAATCCCTTTTACACATCGCTCGCCTTCTGCGTCGCCTCCGCCCTCGTGATCGGGCGCATCGTGAAGCTCGGGCGGATCAGCTACGACGCGGGCATCGGCATTTTCTTCTCGTTTTCGATGGCTCTCGGCGCCCTGTTGATTGCGATGCGCAAGGACTACTCATTCGACCTCATGGGCTATCTGTTCGGCAATATCCTCGGAATAACCGATTTCGATCGGACGATCGTCATCGCCGCTCTGCTCGTTTTTCTGCCTTTCATCGCGGTTTTCCTGCACCGCATTTTGTTCGCCTCCTTCGACGAAGAGGTGGCAGCGGTCAGCGGCGTTCCGATAGCGCTGCTCGAGAACATCATGCTGGTCTTCCTCGCCGCCATCATCGTCGTCAGCATCAAGATCGTGGGGATCGTGCTCGTTTCGGCGCTTGTCGTTCTTCCGGCAAGCTTCGGGCTGCTCGTTTCGAACAATTTCAGGCTTGTCCTCGCAGGAGGCACCGTCTACGCGGTGAGTATCATGCTCGGCGGACTCTTCCTTTCCTACAGGCTCGACACTCCGACCGGGGCGACCATGGTGGCGGGAGGAACGCTCGTGTATTTCGTGATGCTGGGGATATCGAGGCTCACAACGAACGACCGCTGAACCCAAGGACGACCCGCATGGCCGATCAGCTCATCTCCGTGTAGGCCTCGCGGTCGTAGTCGAAGTTCTCGTCGAGGTCGGCGCCGCCGTGCGCGACCGAAACCAGCATCAGATAACGGGCCCGTCCCTTGTCGAAGCGCATGCCGCGCGCCGTATCGACGGCCGCGTCGCCGAAATCCAGATCGAGCCCGTAGATGTTGCGGAAACAGAGCTGGTACGACCAGGGGAGCGAGGCTTTATACAGACCGGTGTCCTTGCTGTTAAGCGCGATGGCGCAGTGCGCGGGCGCGGCGGCGGCCACGGTGAACGGCGCCCAGCCGTTCCAGTTTGACGGATACGCTCCGAGCACGGACTCCGCCGTCGCGGGAAACGCCATGCCGGTGATGTTGTCGTAATCGTAGAGCAACAGCTGGCTGTGATGCGCGATCGAATGCAGGCGCTTCAGGTGGTCCTTCTTTATCGACGAGAAGGTGTTCTTACCGGCGTCCTTTACGTGTGCGTCGAGAAACGCCGCTCCCTGCGCCGCCTGGCCGTCGTGGTATGCGATCCTGAAAAGCATCGCCGCGGAGCAGAGCTCGCTTTCCGGCTCGCCGGCGAGCATGAGCGGCCTCATCGATATTTTCACCTGGTTGCCTGGCGTCTTCATCTGCCTGTCGGCCATCGCGGCCGACATGTCCATGATGAGCGAGCGCGTTATGCCGGCGTCCTCCCAGAGCGCGGGATACGCGTTTTTTACGATCCGGAAAAATACCTCTTCGAGCTCGTATACCAGGCTTTTCATAGTGTCCGCGCCTTCCCTGATTCTATTAATCGTTTTCATGGGCCGTCCCTGAACCCCCGATCTTCACCCTGTCCGGTGAGCGTTATGAAAGAACCCCTTCCCGCCCCGCGCATTGCATTCGTCGTGCCTCCGGAACTACCTGCTCAGCTTCCGGCGTGACGGCGTGTTGTTCGAACGATGTCCGTGACAATAGTGTATTACACAACGGTGGTCAATCATTAATTACCGCCGCGCCCGGACGAAACCGCCCGGGCGAAAAGCCGGCGCGGGAGCGGTATTCTCACCTCTGCGGCGGGTATCCGGTTATCCGCCGTATGTCCTCGTAGAGAGGCCTGAGGCGGTCGTACAGCTTCAGGTAGACCTTTTCGAACAGCTCGCGATAGGTGTCCCTGTTTTTCGGAATGGGTTCGAAGACCTTTCCGACGCGCGTCATCGCCTTTACGGCGGAGGGGAAATCAGGGTGGATCCGCAGCCCCACGGCGGCGTCGATAGCGGCCCCCAGCGCCGACGTCTCGTAGGTATGGGGGCGCTCGGTCGGCATGTCGAAAATATCCGCGGTAAGCTGCATCGGCACGTCGCTCTGCGAACCGCCTCCCGAGACACGGATTCGCTCTATTTTTACGCCATTGCGCTTTTCGGTGCGGAGGGCACCCTCTTTCAGCGCATAGGCGAGTCCTTCGAGAATCGAACGATAGATGTGCGCGCGGGTGTGAACGTCGCCGAATCCGATCACCGCTCCCTTCGCCTCCGGGCCCGGGATCTTGACTCCGGGAGACCAGTACGGCTGGAGCATGAGCCCCATGGACCCCGGCGGAATATCGGCAACGAGCTCGTCGAAGAGCCTCTCGGGGCTGATCTTCCTTTTCTTCGCGATCAGCTCCTCGCGCATCCCGAACTCGCGCTTGAACCAGCTCACCATCCAGAAACCGCGGTAGATCATGACCTCGGTGTTGTAGGCGCCGGGGACCGCGCTGGGATACGGCGGGATGAAGGGAACGATCTCGACGTACTTCGTGTTGGTTGTTTCGACCGTTGCGGTCGTTCCGTACGAGAGACAGGCGATCTCCGGGCTCATACAGCCGGAGCCCAGAACCTCGCAGGCCTTGTCGGCCGCGGCCGCGATAAGCGGCAGGCCCGCCGGTATTCCGGTTTCGGAGGAGGCCTTCTTCGTGATGTACCCCATCATCTCCGAGGGCTTAACAAGAGCGGGAAGCACGGAGGGATCCATGGGAAACATCTTCCATTTCATATCCGAAGGTTTGGCCCAGGCCTGCGTTTTATAATCGAAGGGCACGAAGCCGACGGTACATCCGGTGGAGTCCACGTACTCGCCCACAAGCCGGTGAGTGAGAAAGCCCGACAGGAACAGGAACTTGTGAGTCTTCTCCCATATTTCCGGCTGGTTCTCGCGGATCCAGTTGGACTCGCTTTCGGTAATGGTGTATTCCACCGCATCAAGAAGCTTCATGGCGCGAAGCGCCGCCTTCAGCACCGGGTTCGGCCAGCTCCCCTTGCTCGCACGCCGCTGGTCGAGCCACACGATGGCGGGGCGCAACGGCCTGCCGTTTCTGTCCACGTTGACCATCGTGTCGCGCTGGGTCGTCATGGTGACGCCGCGGATCGACTCCTTCCTGATCTTCGTCGAGGAGAGAAGCTTTTTGCACGTCTGACAGAGCGTTTTCCAGTAGTACTCTGGGTCCTGCTCGGCCCATCCGGGTTGTTCGGAGTAGTACGGTTCGATAGGCGTCTTGACGATGTCATGCAGGGTGCCGGACGGATCGATGAGTATGGCGCGGATCGACTGGGTCCCGACATCGATCGCGAGGATATACTCGTTCGTTTTCGCGCCGCCTTTCGCTTTCATCGTGTCCCTCCGGATCGTGGTATGCCGCGTATCATACGAAACGCGCTTGTATAAGTCACCAACTTTTTATTTAGAGGAGGATGGGGACAGGGGGATATCCTGTGACCGTTCAGACATGATGCTTTCCTTCTTCGGTGCGGTCTTTCAAGGCTTGCGGGACTTCCGCACACGTGAAAAATTATGCATACCGTTCGAAAAAATTGTATTGTATTCGCCCGGGAACGATTGAATCCTTGATGATATATTTTTATAGGGTATAACTTACATGGCCAAGCTTATCGAAAATCCACTGTCCGTGGCCAGAGACCACGTACTACTGAAGCTGCGTTACGACGACGCGGCGGCTCCGGCGCCCGGCCAGTTCGTCAACATAAAGACAACCGCCGGCACGGATCCCCTGGTCCGCAGACCGTTTTCGATTTTCGATTTCGACAGGGGCATAATGGAGATCGTCGTCAGACTGATCGGCAGAGGGACGCGGCTTCTCGGAGAAATGCGCGCCGGCGCCCGGGTCGACATGCTCGGCCCCCTGGGAAAGGGATTCACCCTCATCGAGGGAGGGCGCGCGCTCCTTATCGGCGGGGGCGTCGGTAACGCTCCTCTGTACTATCTGGCCCGCGAGCTTAAACGCCGCCGCACGTATGTAAGCTTTGCATATGGGGCGCGTTCCGCCGATCTCATCTACTGTAAGGATCGGTTCGCCCGCGAAGTCGACGAGTTCCATCTTTCAACGGACGACGGTTCCGAGGGCCGCGGCGGCTATTGCACCGAAACCGCCTGCGATCTCCTCCAGAACGGCGGTTACGACCGCGTGTATGTATGCGGTCCGACGCCCATGATGGAGGGTATGGTTCGGCTCGCGGCCGGAAGCCCCGTCCCGATGGAAGTATCGCTTGAGAATTATTTCGGCTGCGGCGTGGGGCTCTGTTCGGGCTGCACGGTCGAAACCTCTTCCGGTCTCAGGCGCGCGTGCGTGGACGGGCCGGTCATGGATGCCCGCGCGATACTGTGGGATTCCCTTTCCGGCGGGCATTAAGATCAGCGGGCGCTGATCTTCTCCCGCAGCGATTCTCCGCTTACAGCATCCACGCCGAACAGGATAACGTGATCGACGGCCGGGAAAAGCGCCGATCCCGCGGTGGCGATAAAAATGCGCGAGAGATACCCCCGTCGCCCGTTTATCTCCATGACCGCTCTGGGCCTGTCCTTTTCCAGGATGACGCTTATCAATCTGTCGCGGAACGAGCGGATCGCCATGCGATAATGGCTCCCTTCCCGCACCTGCTCGATATCGAAACCGTAGGCCCTGCTTTTTTCGATATAGGTGAGCTCTTCGCGCCGGCTGCCCTGTTCGCGCATGATCCAGTATGCGTCGACCGGGCGCGCGCTGTTCAGAAGCTTCCCCGCACCTACGTTCGCGTCGTAAACGACGATGTTGCTGTTGGTGCTTCGTTCGATTACGAAGAGCCTTCGGGAGACGGGTTCTCCTCCGTAGACCGGAAGGCACAGCACGAGAGCGAGGGCGATCGCCGCGCATCGTATCATTGTCGGTTCTCTCCGTTCGGCGATTCGCGCGTCACTTGAACAGCGGCGAAAGCCTTTTAAATTCCTCGGTCCCGGACCGCTCGATAAACATGAAGGCTATCGTCTCGGTCGGGTAAATCACCGCGCCCGCGTCGCGCAGGGCGCCTATAGCCATCTTCCACTCGTGCTTTCTGCGCGAGCAGGCCGCGTCCGAGGCGACGATAACGCGATACCCTCTCTCGATCAGGCTGAGCGCGGTGGTCAGCACACAGATATGGGTCTCTATTCCGCACAGGATTACGGTCTTCCTGCCGAGTTTGGCGAGGCGCTCCTCGATCGGACCGTCGAGCATGCAGTTAAAACAGGTCTTGTCAAACGCTTCGATGCCATCAAGATGGTTCCGAATATCAGGGATGGTCGGCCCCAGCCCTTTCGAATACTGCTCGGTCACCACGATGGGGATGGAAAACGCGTTTGCCGTTTCCAGAAGTATTCCGATGTTCCGCACGACATTACGCCTGATGTCATACTCCATGGAGTTGAACAGGCGCTCCTGTACGTCGATCACCATAAGGCAGGTCGATTCTTTTTCAAGCATAAAAGCTCCGGGTCGCATTTCCCTCCATCACCTCATTTGAGC